>CAYTVK010000075.1:4425-8880 GCA_964441725.1 uncultured Candidatus Bathyarchaeia archaeon
CTTCTCGGAAGCGGGCTGGAGAACAGGTTCTGGGGTGAAGTAGGATACGCCATGTCTAAGGCGAGCCGAGACCTCGCGGGTTCAATAGCTGAGGAGATGCTTTCAAGATATGAGCACAGAATCACCAGAGACTCTGATGGCGGACCAGTAGGGCATACATTTGATGAGATTTATGATCTCAATACACTGCAGCCACGGCAGCGATTCATAGATGTCTATGAGAAAGTGAAAAGAGACCTAGAAGACATAGGTCTTGAGTTTTATTAAGTGAGATGATGTAGTTTGACGGCACCTAATTTTTGGGAGATACTGGACAGGGCTTGCAATACTGGCCCCGAGACAGCGGTATATGATTTTGATATGAAGATATTCAGGGAAACTCAGAGACTGGTCAAGGAATATGGCATCAAGTATGATTCAGAGGTTTATGTTCCAAGCGACGACAGCTTGGCTGATGATGTGTGGATGGCCGGTTTTGAGCTTTTCCAAGAAATGGGCATGTACTGCATGAACTCTAGACGAGTCATCAAGTTTGAGGAAGACGAGATACGGGAAGCCCTAAGAGATGTGCGTAGCGAAGTGGAGATCGGTGAAGGCGGAGAGAAAAGACTAGTAAAAAGAAGAGGAATTGAAGGAGATCAGCCTCCCATCATCATCGGCGGCGTAATCGAGAGCGATATCACCGAGGGCGAAAACTTCGTAAAACTCTACCAGAGCATCGCACAGGAGCCCCTCATAGATGGACTGTACATTGGTCCACCAGTACATACATCAGAGGGTCACACGCTCAGAATGGGTTCTCCTCTTGAGGTTCACCTAGGCAGATGCATGGCGGCTTGGGCACGCGAAGCTATAAGAAGAGCTGGACGATCTGGGCTTCACTATGTCTCTGCATGCCCATCCGCGATAGCTGACATAGCTGGATGTAATCTTGAAAACGGGACGCGTCCCTCAGACGGGATCATGATATCGGTCACGGCTGAGCTGAAGACCAACTACGACGCGTTGGCAAAAGTAGCCTATGCACTGGATTATGGCTGCGTTAAAGCCACTCACGGTGGCTCCATTATAGGCGGCTGGGCTGGTGGACCAGAGGGAGCAGCCGTTGTCTCCATAGCGGATTTCCTTGGTGCAGCAATGGTTTACCATCACAGAGTGAGCCCAACCTACGGAGACCATGGACTAACACGATGTCCTGGGGCCGTTCCAATATCGAGCATTAACCCTGGAATGTGGGGAACAGAACTCACAGGTCAGGCAATTGCGAGAAACTACAAGGGCGTTAATGGGCGTTTCTTCCTCACCGCAGCTGGCCCAGGTACCGAGATGCAGCTCTGGGAGATAGCTGCCCTTGGTATAGCTGCGCTGGCATCTGGTCGAGACCTGTTCTGTGGCGGCGGGATAAGGCGCTACAAGGTAAAACCCATGCTGGGTAGTGCACTCGAAAACAAGTTCCACGCGGAGCTGGGTCATGCTGCTCTTGGTATCAAGCGTGAGGATGCTAATGAGTTGGTGAAACAGATAGTTGGAAAATATGTTAATGACGTATCCAAGGATGGTGGCCCATGGGGCTACACATTCCAAGAGATACAGAACCCACGTACTCTAACTATCAGACCAGAGTTCCAAACCATATACGATAATGTGAAGAAAGAATTAACCAACATGGGGCTGGATTTCCAGTATTAACCCCATTTTTTCTATTTCTCGTTGGTTTGATTTATCTGTAAAAATTATATGATCTAACTGCTTTCTATATTGGATATAAATGAATATTATTAGAACCGAGACCGCGTCAAAAGCCATTGTTGTTCTAATCTTGGTCACCTTCGTGGTGTTTGCAGCTTTCTGGTTCCACTCAAACGCTATTACGATGGGTGTATCTCAGAACTCAGTGCCATGTGGACTCTGCCATTAAACAGCATAAAGGTAGTGAAATAGCTATTCACGTATGTTAGAGAATTTGAAAAAAAGATAAATTATGTTCTGTCTTAAACAGTGCCTTCTTCCCAACTTTTGAGATATTTCTCCTGTTCAGAGGTCAACTCATCTAACCCATACCCCATGGCTTCAAGCTTCAAAGACGCGATCATGTGGTCTATTCTCTTTGGGACATCATGGACGGCGACCTCAAGGTCTGTTTTCATGAGCCACTCTGCCACTAGTGCGTGGTTTGCGAAACTCATATCCATAACCTCTGAGGCGCTTCCATCGGCTGCAGCGAGGTTAACGAGTCTGCCTTCAGATAAGAGGAATAGTTTTCTTCCATCTTTTGTGTGGTATTCATCAACGTCTCGCCTGATGCGTACCTTGTTGGTGCTCATTTCCTCAAGCGCGGGGATATTTATCTCCACGTTGAAGTGCCCACTGTTTGCCAGTACTGCTCCAGACTTCATCACATCAAGATGCTTCTTGTCAATTACGTGCTTGCACCCTGTGCTTGTCACGAACACGTCACCGATCTTGGCAGCATCCTTGAGCTTCATCACACTATAGCCTTCCATAGCTGCCTCAAGGGCATGAACTGGATCAACCTCAGTGACAATGACACGCGCACCCAGTCCAGATGCTCTTTTAGCGATACCTTGCCCACACCAGCCATAGCCGCTCATGACGAAGTTTTTTCCAGCCAGTAGCATACCTCCGGTAGCTCTTATTATACCGTCAATGGTGCTCTGTCCAGATCCGTATCTGTTATCAAACATGTTTTTTGTGGGTGTATCGTTCACAGCCACCATAGGATACTTTAACGCTCCATCAGCTGCCATGGCACGGAGTCGAATCACACCTGTTGTAGTTTCCTCGCTACCTGCCCTGACGCCATCCAGCAGCTCGGTTCTTGTATTGTGCAGCGTGGAAACTAGGTCACAGCCATCATCGATAGTCAGATCTGGTTTATAGTTGAGTACGTTGTTGATGCATTCATAGTACTCTTCCTTGGTCTGGCCTCTCCATGCGTACACGTTTGTACCAGACTTAGCCAAAGCGGCAACAACATCATCCTGTGTAGTAAGCGGATTACTTCCCGCTAAAGCAACCTTGGCCCCACCGGCCTCGAGCACCCTAATTAGTACACCGGTTTCCTTGGTGCAGTGCAAACTGGCAGCTATTATAACGCCCTTCAACGGCTTTTCTCTTTCAAATCTTTCCTTGATTATCTTCAACACAGGCATGTGATCCGACGCCCATGTAAGATTCAACTCACCTGCATCTGCGAGCCCTATATCCTTGACTTTATAACTCATAATAGTTCACGGAAAAGAACACATACAGATTATATGAAATTATACCCAGAGTACTCTCCTAGAGATTATAAAAAGTACTACTAGAATATTTTGAATGGTTTCATGTATCATTTTTCGTCTTCTTTACATAACTAGATAAACTAATACAGGATCAATTCAACATAGAGTATCACATAGAAACATCATAATCCATAGCTCTAAAACTGATCAATACTCAGTAATTGAAATATGGAACAATCGTTCCATATTGTTCTAAGGAGTTCTTATTATATTCAAAATAAGTTTCTATTGTTATCGGTAGTCCTAGGTGAGTGACACTGCTACGTCTAATTATAGTAGATGATGAAGTAAATAGCCTTGAATTAATAAAGAAAATTATGACAAATAATGACAGAGAACTGGATATAACGATCTCTTCA
The DNA here is from genome assembly GCA_964441725.1 of uncultured Candidatus Bathyarchaeia archaeon. GTDB lineage: Archaea > Thermoproteota > Bathyarchaeia > TCS64 > TCS64 > RBG-16-57-9. The sequence goes on from CAYTVK010000075.1 coordinate 8,090, forward strand.
TCCCCAGTCGAGGCACTTGAATGGGTTGTGGATAATAAACCAGACTGCGTTTTGTCAGATTATAACATGCCTGAGATGAATGGGGTAGAGTTCACACGCCGACTAAGAGAGTCTTCACAAATACCTGTTATACTCTACACGAATCAATCTAGAGACGAGGTAGTTGACCAAGCCTTCGATGCTGGGATAAGCGACTATGTGCAGAAAGAAAATGATACGATGCATTATATACTGCTCCTGCGAAGAATCAAGAACGCCGTGGATAAGCACAAGTTAGAGATGCAGATTAACAAAGGTTAGCTATCTAACTATTTATCTACGCGCAGAGTGGAATGCTGTATTATGTGGGATGCGCCTAAACCAAAGTGGACCTATATCTTCATCGCAACATCAACAATATTCTACCTGCTTCAAATGGTATCACATATCGAGGTATACCTTGCATACATTCCAGCGTTTACCATCATCCACCCTTGGACTCTCATAACAGCCATTTTCCTACACTTAACTCCCGACCACCTCATCTTCAACATGCTGGCCTTACTCATTTTCGGAACAATGCTTGAAAGGCAGATAGGTAACAAGTCCTTCGCAGCGCTCTTCTTAATATCAGGAGTCATCGGGAATCTAGGCTACTACTTCACAGCGTCGAACCCCATGATACCAGTAATAGGTGCAAGCGGAGCCATATACGGAGTAGTAGGCACACTGGCGGTCTTAGAGCCGTTCAGACCGGTCTATATTTATGGTTTAATGCCTCTCCCGATGATTGGAGCCGCTATACTCTGGGG
>CAYTVK010000076.1:0-8833 GCA_964441725.1 uncultured Candidatus Bathyarchaeia archaeon
TAATTGATTAGTTCTGATAAACTAAAAAAAATGTACTTGAAGTTTTTCCAAAAAAAGGGACATAAAGTAATAGCGAATGCATCTCTTATACCTGAAAACGACCCAACAGCGTTATTCATCTCAGCGGGAATGCATCCGCTTGTACCATACCTACTCGGTCAACCACATCCAAGCGGAAAAAAACTCGTAAACGTACAGAAATGCCTCAGAACTAGCGACATCGATGAAGTAGGTGATAGTTTCCATCTCAGCTTCTTCGAGATGCTTGGAAACTGGTCCCTCGGGGACTATTTCAAGGAAAAATCAATACCGTGGAGCTACGAGTTCCTAACAAGCAAGGAATGGCTTGGCATCGATAAGGAAAAACTCTCATTCACTGTCTTTACTGGAGACGACAAAGCACCACGAGACAAAGAGAGTGCAAAGATATGGGAAGAACTAGGCGTACCTAGGGAGAAAATATTCTACTTGCCGAGAGGAGATAACTGGTGGGGTCCAATAGGCAGCACTGGACCATGCGGACCCGACACTGAGATATTTTATGACACAGGCAAGAAGCCTTGTGGAAGCGAGTGTAAACCGGGGTGTACTTGTGGAAAATTCAATGAGATATGGAACAACGTATTCATGGAGTATAATAGAACACCAGAAGGAGACTATGAGCTACTTAAACAGAAAAACGTAGACACGGGTATGGGGGTTGAGCGAACAGTCGCGGTCTTGCAGGGAAAAGACAACGTGTATGAGACCGAGATATTTACCCCATTAATATACAAAATAAAGGAACTAACCGGAATCGAAGAAATCCCTGAAAATCAGATTAGAAGCGTCAGAATAATATGCGACCACTCTCGTGCAGCGACATTTATCCTAGCCGAAGGAATAGTGCCCCTGAATGTGGAGCAGGGCTATGTCTTAAGGAGAATAATTAGAAAAGCAATAAGACACGGTAAACTGCTGGGAATTGAAGAAGAGTTTCTGAGTAAACTATCTCAGGTCGTTATAGAGACATACGCAGAAGATTATCCCCACCTAAAATCCAGTGAAGAATTCATCGTCACTGAGCTACAGAAAGAGTACAAGAAATTTAACCACACATTAGCCAGGGGGCTGAACAGGTTTAACAGATTTGCCAGTGAAAATGAAAAGATCAACGGCAAAGACGCTTTCCTACTCTACCAGAGCTTCGGTTTCCCAATAGAAATAATAAAGGAGCTTGGGCAGGAGAATGGAATCCATGTTGATGTTGATGGCTTCTATGAAGAATTCGAGAAACACCAGAAGGTATCCAAGGCCGGCGCTGATAAGAGATTTGGAAGCGGCCTAGCCGACAAAACAGAAAAGACCGTAAAACTTCACACAGCAACCCATCTACTGAACGAGGCACTGCGAAAGGTTCTCGGGAACGAGATAGAGCAGAGAGGCTCCAATATAACGCCTGAGCGTCTAAGGTTTGACTTCAACTTCCACAGAAAACTCACCAAAGAGGAGCTGAAAAAAGTGGAAGATTTAGTGAATGAGCAGATCAAGAAGGCTATTCCGGTCAGCAAGTGCGAGACTACCCCCGATGAGGCGAAGAAGATGGGGGCTCAGGCAGTGTTTGAGCAAAGGTACGGGAACAGGATTACCGTATACTCCATAGGGGATTTCTCAATAGAGATATGCAGTGGCCCACACACGGAGAACACAGGTGAGCTTGGCCGATTTAAGATAATAAAAGAAGAAGGAATATCGGCTGGTGTGCGGAGGATAAGAGCAATCCTAGAATAATTGAACCCGGTAGAAAATCCAGTCATAATAACCCCACCTGTGCGCAACTGTTTTTACTCATAACCTTTATTCTCATTGCTATCAATTGAGATATAGATAGAGGATAGTATGCATATGGTTGAATGGAAACAGATCGAAGATAAATGGCAGAAACGCTGGGCAGAAGCCAAGGCGTTTGAAGCAGACCCGGACCCCGCGAAGCCCAAGTTCTATCTAACAGTAGCCTACCCATACCCCAACAGCCCGCAGCACATCGGACACGGCAGAACCTACACCCTGACCGATGTACATGCCCGGTTCAAACGGATGCATGGCTACAATGTGCTGCTCCCAATGGCGTGGCACTTCACTGGAACCCCGCTTTTCGCGATGGTTGAACGACTCAAGGAACGGGACCCAGGCCTACTCGATACATTCCTCAACCTTTACAACATCCCAGAGAGCAAGCTAGCTGAGCTAGAAGACCCAGTTGCCATGGCGACATACTTCGCCATGGAGATCAAGAACGGTATGAAGCGCATCGGCTACAGCATGGACTGGAGGAGGACGTTCACCACAATCGACCCCATCTACAGCAAGTTCATCGAGTGGCAGTTCGCCAAGCTCAGGCAGAAAGGCTACATCACGCAGGGCAGCCACCCAGTGGGCTGGTGCCCAAGCTGCGGGAACCCAGTAGGACAGCATGACACCATCGGTGACAAGGAGCCTGAAATAGAGGAGTTTACAGTCATTAAGATCAAGCACGATGATTTGATCTTCCCAGCAGGCACTCTTCGACCTGAGACCGTCTACGGCATTACAAACATGTGGATTAACCCCGACGCCGTCTACGTGGAGGCAAAAGTGGATGGAGAGAGATGGGTGGTCAGCGCAGAGGCAGCCAACAAGCTACAGCTACTGGGAAGAGACATAGAGATCATCGACGAGTATCAGGGCAGCAAATTCATAGGACTAACCCTGACAAACCCGGTTACTGGGGCAGAGTTCCCCATGCTGCCAGCCAGCTTCGTAGACCCCAAGGCAGTTACAGGGGTAGTTATGTCTGTGCCTGCTCATGCGCCTTTCGACTACGTTGCACTGGAGCAGCTGAAACGTGAGGTCAAGAAGAACCCAGACAATTACAAGTTCAAACCCGAGGACATAAAGGACATAGAAGCCATCCCGGTCATAGAGATAGACAGCTACAGCGATATCCCGGCGAGGGATGTAGTGGAGAAACTAAAAATCACAGACCAGAATGACCCCAACTTGGAGAAAGCCACCAAGGAGATCTACAGCGCAGAGTTCCACCGAGGCAGGATGCGCAACAATACAGGACAATATGCCTCACTACCAGTTCAAGTCGCTAAAGAGGCAGTGAAGGAGGATATGGTGGCCAACGGCTCAGCCACCACAATGTATGAGATGCTGGAGCCAGTGCAGTGCCGCTGCGGAGCAGAGATAGTTGTCAAGATATTTGAGAACCAATGGTTCATCAACTACGGGGACCCAGAGTGGAAGAAACTAGCACATGAGAACATCGATAAAGCTGACATCATCCCGAGGGAGCTACGGCAGGAGTTCCACAACGTCGTAGATTGGCTGCGTGAGAAAGCCTGTGCCAGAAAAGCCGGCTTAGGTACTCCATTACCATGGGAACCTGAGTGGACCATCGAGGCGTTAAGCGACTCAGTCATCTACATGGCTTATTATACGGTTATCAAAGGCATCAACCAAGTGAAGCCGGAGCCAGAGAAACTCACAGAAGAGTTCTGGGACTACGTCTTCCTGAGCAAGGGAGACCCAGCTACAGTAGCTGAACAAACAGGATACCCAGAGGATAAGCTGAGGGAGATCAACGCGGAGTTCAACTACTTCTACCCACTGGACGCAAGACACAGTGGAAGAGATCTCATAAGCAATCACCTAACATACATGGTCTTCTGTCACGACGGGATATGGCCACGGGATAAGTGGCCGAGAGGTATCATGGTAAACGGTAGCGTATTGATGGAGGGAGGAAAGATGAGCAAGAGCCTCAACAACATCATTCCGCTGATCAACGCCATCGACATGTACGGGGCAGACCCACTTAGATTAAGCCTGATGATAACAGCTGAGCCTCTGAAGGACGCTGACTTCAGCCCAGACCTAGCTAAAAACATGGGTGATAACCTAGAAAAGTTCTACAAAAGAGCAGAAGAGGTAATCGCACAGGGCAGGGGAAGCAGCGAGAACCTAAAAGCCATCGACAAATGGATGCTGAGTAAGCTGCAGGGACAGATCGCTGAGGCAAACGAGGCCATGACTGAGCTTAAGGTCAGGAAGACCATTCACGCGGCCCTGTACAATCTGAACGGTGACCTTGACTGGTACCAGAAACGGATTGCGCGCTACATGGATGTCCATGAACGCGTCGAGGCTATCAAATACGTTGAGTGGCAGGTACTGGATACTCAGGTAAAGATGCTGGCTCCATTCACTCCACACCTATCTGAGGAGATATGGGAGATGATGGGAGAGAAGGGCTTTGTGGCCTTCGCCAAGTGGCCTGAAGTGGATGCCGCCGTAGCTGATAAGGAGAGCGAGGAGCTTGAGGCAATAATTCAGACCAGCATGGAGGATGTCCAGAAGATCGCCAAGGTAACAGGCATTACTCCGACGAAGATCCACTTCTATACGGCTGATGGCTGGAAGTGGAAGATCTATCTGAAGGCATTGGCCATGGCAAAGGAGGGCAGACTAGACATAGGGAGTCTGATCCGTGAATCATTCAAGGACGACGAGATGAAGACCAAGACCAAGGAGGTTCCTGCTTTTGTCAGGCAGATAGTTGATGATGTCATAAAGCTGCCCGCTGAGAGCGTGGAGCTGCGGCTGAAGATGGGTCAACTGAATGAGGCTAACATACTGCAGGACGCAGTGAACTTCATCCAGGGTGAGACAAACACAGAGGTATCCATAGGTGCAGAATCTGATCCATGGATAGAGGATCCAGCGAAACGAGCTCATAGGTCTAAGCCATATCGTCCGGCGATCTATGTTGCTTAATCTCTTTTTTTTAAAAATGTATATTGGTTTGGAAGCGACCCTGGAAAAGACTGTACAATGACTTGATCTTTGTGTCCAGCGTTCCTGCTTCCAGTTCATATTTACTGCCTGCAGCGTAGATTTTCAGCTTGTATTGGCTTCTCTGCACTGCCTTTCCGTAGTCTGCTGAGTTTGTGTCGCTAAATAGTTCTATCTTTGAGATGCTTGAATTGGGTATAATTTGCGCTGCGGGTATCTCTGCTAAAACCTGATCCTTGGTCCAGCCGCTGTATTTTACGGCGTAGTCGAAGCTGGTTCCCATCTGGGCAGCCCATTGGCCAAAGAATCCTTTGCCCTCGGCCTTGGCGCTCTCTTGGGCTTCCTTGATTGTCTTATTCACCATATCGTTTGTGAGTTGTACTAGGAGAAGATTCTGTGGAGTAGCGAGGATTATATATGAGTCCCATCTGCCCAAGCTCTTGGGTTTCTGGAAGTTGCTCACTGTGGCAACTATTGTTTCACTGGAAGGTTGAGGCTGAGGGGTGTTTCTTTGAGGTGGTGGGGGAGGTGGAGTATACGGTTGTTGAGGAGACTTGTTTGAAGGGGGAGGCGGTGGAGTTGTGTTTCTTGTTTGACTCGTTGGGTCAACTGGGCGTATCTGGGCTCCGCAGTTATTGCAGAACTTGTCTGTGTCAAGCACCTTGGTTCCACAGTTGCTACAATAGGGCATGAATCATTACGGTTGATGAGCTAGAATATCTATCTTTTCGAGAAAATGGCGTTATTATAGGGTTTCTTATCTTTGATCTATAGCTTTTTATCTGGTCTTTGATCTGGATGTGTGATTTGATATCTCTGGGAATTGAGTCAACAGCGGATAACCTCGGAATAGGCATCGTATCCAGTGATAAAGAGGTCTTGGCCAACTACATCAAGATACATGTGCCCCCAGAAGGAGGTATTCACCCCAGAGAGGCAGCGAGACATCACAGTGAGAACATGGGAAACGCCATTAAGACGGCGTTAGAACAGGCGGGTATCGCAATGAAGGATGTGGATATCATCTCATTCGCTCAGGGACCTGGTTTAGGGCCCTGTCTGCGGACTGGAGCGACTGGAGCTAGGGCTCTTGCGAGCTACTTGAATAAGCCCCTCGTTGGAGTGAACCACTGTGTGGCCCATGTTGAAATAGGTAGGATGACGACGGGGGCAAAGGACCCTTTGACGCTGTATGTTTCTGGTGGTAACACCATCGTCAGTGGCTACGAGTCAGGACACTACAGGATATTCGGTGAGACCCTTGACATAGCCGTGGGTAATTGCTTTGACACCTTCGCGAGAGCAGCTGGGCTAGAGTACCCTGGAGGCCCTGATATTGAGCGTAAGGCGGCTCATGGTAGCAGGCTTATCCCGCTGCCTTATGTGGTTAAGGGAATGGACTTAAGCTACAGCGGGCTCTTGACATCGATTACATCTGAGCTTCAGACTGGTAAATACAGCATTGAGGACCTCTGCTTCAGCTTACAGGAGACAGCCTACGCTATGCTGGGGGAGGTAACTGAGCGTGCATTGGCTCACACCAATAAACCCGAGTTATTACTCACGGGTGGTGTAGCGGCTAACAAGCGGCTCTCATCGATGATCAGGGATATCGCTGAGGATCATGGGGCAGCGCCTTACGTAGTACCGATCAAGCTGGCGCAGGATAATGGAGCCATGATTGCATGGACAGGCATCATAGCGTATAACGCGGGTTATAGGACGCCATTTGAAGATAGCTATGTTAACCCGAACTGGAGAATGGATCAGGTGGAGATACCGTGGAGAAACTAGTGGCAAAAGGCGCGGAAGCCGATCTCTTCGTCGTCGAGTGGAATGGGTTACAGGCTATGAAGAAGGTGCGGATTCCAAAGAAGTACAGGCACCCCGAATTGGATTATCATATGAGAAAGTCTCAGACCAACCATGAGGTGGACATACTTCACCGGGCAAAGTTCAATGGTGTTCCTACGCCTCTTCTCTATCATGTAGATAACGAGAACGCCATCATCGTCATGGAGTATATTGATGGTATCAAGATTAGGGATCTCGTAGACGAAATAAAGGAGGATGAGAGGGTAACTCTCTTCAAACGTATAGGTTTCTACGCTGGCAGACTGCATAAGGCAGGTATCGTCCACGGGGACCTTACTACAAGTAACATAATCAAGTCTGGGGATCGCATCGTTTTCATCGACTTTGGCCTCAGCGAGGTAAGTAGCGAGGTAGAGAAGCGGGGAGTTGATCTCAACCTTATGAACAGGATGCTAACTAGCACCCATTACAAGTATCAGGTGGAGCTCCTCGATGCATTCAAAGAAGGATACCGTTTATCCATGAAGGAGGAAGCCGAGGAAGCGCTTGAGAGGATGGAAGAGGTATCTAAGAGGGGGCGTTACATTGAGAAGGAATAAGATCTGGATGGGCACCAGCAGCGACCACAAGTACGCTGAGGCGAGGGAGATAATGGATGAGTATGGCATCAAGCTAGAGAGACTGAGTATAGAAAGGGTTGAGATTCAAGCAGATGACCCTGAACTGATAGCCGAGTACAGTCTACAGGTGCTGGAGGTTGACATACCGCTCCTCATCGAGGACGCTGGACTCTACATAGACAAATACTATGGGTTCCCCGGTCCATACAGCAGCTACGCTCTTCGCACCATCAACAACGAGGGCATACTCAAGCTCATGGAGGATGATGAGGACCGTGGAGCAAAATACATCTCAGCCGTAGCTTATCGAGACGGAGATACCTCGGTGACCTTTAGGGGTGAGGTGAAAGGCTGGATAAGCCATGAGGAACGTGGCACCAATGGCTTCGGTTATGATCCTATCTTCATACCATCTGAGGGGGATGGGAGAACCTTCGCTGAGATGAGCGTCGAGGAAAAGTCAAAGATAAGTCACAGGGCTAGGGCGTTCAGGAAGCTTGCTGAGTGGCTTGTGAAGCAGTGACATCTATTGTTGATGTCATCCACTCTGGCCATTTCTCAATCATGTAGCGGGCAGATTCCTGTATATTGAAGGGTCTGGAGCCGTTTCCTGCTCTTACATAGAAATGCTGTTTGCCGTTGTCGCGTAGGAAGGCGGGTTCCTGTGAGGACTGAACGTTTACTCTGCATATTTCTTTGCCATGGACTTTCGGGAAGGTTACAGTAATATATTGTAGATATATGTTGCCAATCTTGTAGGATATCTGATTCACGAGATAGTTCTCGAAGGCGTCTCGATTATTCTTGTTAAAGGTCCTGTAATCATGTTGGAGCCCTACCACCCGGTTACGATCATTAACGCCTATTAGGAGGTCGCCTCCATCAGCGTTTAGGAAAGCACATACTGTCTTCAGGCAGTTGAACTCAAGGTCGGAATCGAGGCACTGCTGCCGGGAGTTAAATCTGAGGCTGGCTTTGAATTCAAGGTACTGGCTCTCATCCTGCTGTACGAGGTTGTGAATGTCTTTTTCCTCTGATTCAAGTCTCTTGAATTCCTTGATGAGATTGGGTTTGACGAGGGCGACATCGGTGAGGGATACTATGCCGAGAACACTATCAGGTTTCTCTTGGTCTATTATAGGCAGCTTTTTTATCCGGTTTTTGAGCATGAGCTCACTCGCCTCATCGACTGAGGTGTACGGATTTACTGAGATGAGTTGGGATGTCATAACATCCTTTACTTGGACCTCGCTTGGGTCTTCCCCACACGCTACCACTCGGGTTAATACGTCTCGCTCAGTTAGAATCCCCAGAACCGAGCGGGTTCCCCTGATAATTAGGCTGCTTATGCCGTAGCGAGTCATTGTGACTGCTGCGGATTCAACGGTCTCATCTGGGGGAATCCCAATGATCTCCCGAGTCATAATATCCTTTACCAGCATAGTCCTCACTGATGCCTTGGTTTTATCTTCGATGGAAGGTTATGTTGGTTATGGACTGATATTAATGAATAAATGTCTAGAAGTTTCAAAAAGTCCAATTTTCTATAATGGAAACTTTGTGAACCTCAGTTTGAACCA
>CAYTVK010000077.1:0-8734 GCA_964441725.1 uncultured Candidatus Bathyarchaeia archaeon
ATAACAAACAAAGACATAGAGAGATTGTTGAAAGACCTAAAGAAGCAGCTAAAGTAATAGATCCATAGAGATAGGATTATTATTTGCTCGCTTTCAAGCTGAGAGAGTTGGCAGTATAATCTATCTCAGCGTCAATATTTAGTATGTCTTTGAACATAGATTCCAGATAACATGCTAGAAATAGGCTCCATTTCTCGTCGTAGATGTGACGGAGAAATATCAGTGTATGATCCTTGCGCTCGTGTATGACACAGGTAAACCAATCATTATAATCTCCAAGGACATCGGAGATAAACCATAGCGCAGAGTTTCTTTCTAGGTGCATCCCCCTCAAGAGAAGCCTATCACGAGGAGTAGTTGAACCAGCCTTGGCTCCAAGTGCCCTTATTTTGGTATCATCCAGGCTTTCGAGAATACTTTTCATTGTCTGGGGAGCAAAAGTGATTGAGTGGCTTTTTCCCAGGAACCGGTCTTGGAATGTATATTTCTTTAATATTTGGTTAATAAGGTTGTTTACGCTAATTCCTTGTTTTTCAGATTCTTTCCTGATGGCTTCGTCGTATGCGTCTTCGATTCTGAATGTTCTTGTTACCGGTCTACTCACGAGAATTAGGCACCGATATAAGTAAACAAAAACGAGTATTAAACGATACTGATCCTAACATAAGTTAATACATTATATTATATATGCGTGCATATGCGTGTATAAATGTTGCAATGTATTATCAAATTCATGAGGCAGGAGAAACAGGGATAAAGTACAAAAGACTCCGTTGCCAATAATATAAGCACAAGTAAACAGTCAAGCCAAAGAAAAAGAAAAATCAATCAAAAAAAAACAACAATGGCGCTTTAAAATGTCAAAACCCCAACCTCAAACCCGAACATTTAGAATAGAAGCAGACTACGATGATGCTCTCAGAGAAGAAGCCGAGAAAAGGGGTATAAGCGTAAACAATTTGATGAATCACATTCTCAAAGAATTTAGTGAATCATTGAGGTTCAGAGACAAAGGAAACAGCATAACATTAGCGCCTCAAACATTGCAGAACCTAATGACGAATCTCTCAGATGAGGAGATCGAGAAAGCTGGAGTGTTATCGGGTAAGACGAGGGCAAAGGATAATCTGTTAATGAGAGGAAAGGTGCTCCAGAGAGAGAATATACTTTGGTATATCTCAGAGATACTTGGAGAATATAGCGACTGGTTTACCTGTGATATTTATGAGCGGAAGGATCATACACTGATATTCCTGCGTCATAATTATGATGAGAAATGGAGTAAATTCCTGAGCAGCTTCTTGAATGCGATGTTTATTGAGACACTTGACATCGTATCAGAGATAGATTACTCGGAGTCATCTGTCAGTATAAAGTTACCAAAATAGCCCCCGACGCAGAGTTTGATAGCTAAAAATAGTTATATATAATCCAACTGTCAGAATAAACGACTCACCTTTTTAAAACATTATTTTATGATTTTAAACATGGATGTGGAACTAGTAGAAATGCTTGAGGAAGAGTTCCAGCGCTACAGCGATGAAACAAGGATAAATGAATTACTTAACGTCTGGAAGGACCTTGGGTTAGATTTTAATGAGAATTGTATTAAGTCATTCATGATAGGAAGCGTTTACGGTTCGTGTCTATTCATATTAAACAGTTTCAATACCTATAAATCCGATAAAAAAAAAGTAGAGTTTGTTAGAATATTTTATTCGCATATGAAGGGATTGGAGCAGCTTTACACCCATTATTTACAGAAACTCGATGTGAAAAAGTAAGTCAAGTAATAAACCGCTTATATTCTTATTATCAGGTTCTCGCCAACTCGTTCAGAGCTTACTTCCTTACCTAAAATGTGCAGATAGAATGACCTAAGAAAAGCCTCAATAAATATGATCCATTTCAACCCTAGTTTATTATTAATGGAGAAATATGGCTCTTGGTCCTTGTGATATGAGGCATCAAACCATCCATCATATTCGCCAAGTATCTTCAGGATCAATAGCATCGCAGATTCTTCATCAGTCTGCTCTCCTCTAATCATGAAAGTATCTCTCGGTACCTCAGCTCCGAGGCTCTCACCAATGAGTGTTATAGTCTCTGAGTCCAAGTGCATCAGTATCTCTTTCAGTGTTTTAGGGTCTATTATCAGGGAGTCGGTTTTCTCAATCCATCGTGTATGATTGAGATATTTTTCTATAATGTAGTTCAAGAGGCCGCTAACTGACAGTGTTTTGTTTTCTGCCTCATGTTTGAGTTCTTTGTCTAAATTGGAGTATATTCTAAAACTCTTAGTTACTCTTTCACCTTCACCCTCAATGAAAGTCATAGCCCCCTACCAATTATTGTAGCTAATAAATCTGTAAATTTATCAAGACTACAAACTAAAAAACTAGGCGAGGAGAAAGATCTTTAAATCAAAATTTATCAGAAAAAAATCTTTATGATCCTAAAAAGTCACTATTTATGGTAATAAATGAAAGTTAATTATTATGAATAAGGTAACCTTTATTACATTCTGTACAGCGAAATGAAAGGCGAGACGCTGATGAAGTACATAACCTTCTGTGAGATGACAAATGAATTTCTCAAAATGCATCTAGAGGAAAGACAAGCCTGTGTACCAAGATGGGGTGAGATAGCTCAAAACTATGGCGTCAAAGTACTCTTCTGGGGCATGCCTATGGGAGTCAATGAGCACATAGTATTAGTATTCGAGACCAATGACAGCCAGAAATACTTCATGTTCCAGCGAGAATGGCTCGGATTAGGTACGCCGGAGGCTGGAAAACTCGTAAAAAACACGAGAACCATAACAATTTATTAACAACACTTAATCCCAGAATTTCTAAGAAGATAAATGTGTTAGGGTAATCCATTTTTCTTATTAAGGTAAAGCAAAATGGGTTCATTAGCCAGGGCGTGAAGCTGGAATAATGAATAGACAAACTCGACAGGAATCCATATACAAGATTCTTTTAGAGACCTCACCGGATGCGGTCTATGCTCTGGATGGCGTTGTATTCGAGTACGTCAACCCAATGGGATGTAAACTACTAGGATATGAAGATCAGGGGGAACTGATAGGTAAAAACGTCTTGGAGACGGTGCACCCTGATTACAGGCAACTAATAAAGGATAGAGCATTAGAGCGTCAAAGAGGTGAAGACCCCCCTCACAGATATGAGGCTAAACTCCTGAAGAGAGATGGTACGCCCATTGATGTGGAATTTAATATCTCAATCACGGAAATAGATGGAAAGAGGTTAACAATTACATATGCGAGAAATATTGAGGAGAGAGTGAGGCACCGTTCACAACTCAAAGCACTATATTTTCATATAAACAAACTTACCCACGCAGAGACATTGGAGGAAATAATTAACACAACACTTGACGCTATGAGTCAGGCACTGGAGTTTGAGTTTTCATCTTTCTTACAGGTTATTGGAAATAATCTTGTGATAAACTCTAATGAGCAATTTATTCAAAGCTTAACACTTCCCCTTAGAGGAAAGGGGTTAACTGTACAGGCAGCTAATTCACAGCAAACAATAATCACAAAGGATACTAGAAAAGAGCCCAACTATATTATGGGTTCAGTAACATCGCTGTCAGAGATTGATGTACCCGTAACAATGGAAGGAAAGACAGTTGCAGTATTAAACGTTGAACAAAATACTGTGAACGCATTTAATGAGGACCATAAAACCCTCTTAGAGACTCTGGCAAGTCATGTAAGTACAGCATACTATAGATTGGAAAAGGAAAAACAACTGGAAGAGGTGAAACAGAAACATATCCGAGATTTGGTAGAGAACTATCGTAAAATGTCTACAATGGTACGCCATGATCTACGGTCACCTCTTCAAGCAATATATAATGCAGCTGAGATCCTCAGCAGGGACCCTAATCAAGTTGAGATGAAGGTATTGCTCAATAATCAGATCAAGTATATTGAATCAATACTTGAGGACTGGAAACAGCAAACCCTCAATGGAGAGATAATTCGTAAAGAGGAGAATATACTTCAAATTATTCAAGTAGCGATAAAATCAGCAGCTATACCAGAAAGCATTAGAGTAAATATAGACATCGATGAAAATCTGCTCTACAACATCGACTATAATAGAATGTTGAGAGCATTAACCAACTTGATAAGAAACAGCAACGAAGCTATGCCTAATGGCGGCACACTGACTATTTCTGCTTCAGTGGATTGTGACCGTCTTGAAATATGCGTAAAAGATACAGGCGCCGGGATATCAGATAAAAACATGGATTGGATTTACGATCCTTTCTTCACCACAAAACCTAAGGGGATGGGCCTTGGGTTATCTTTCGTCAGGCAGGTAGTTGAAGCTCATAAAGGTGATATTAATATAAGTTCCAAAGAGGGAAAAGGAACTACAATCCTCATTCGCATTCCATCAATCTAACCACATTTATCAACGTTCTGATTTAAACTGGGAATGAAATAAAGATCAGAAGATTTGAGTTTTTTACAATAATTTATTTAGAAAATGGGGGTTATTTCTGCTTGGATCTATATTTTACGCAGAAAATGGGCTCACTGTCTAGAACGTCTCCGTATTTGCTACAGATGTATTGTCCAAGATCCACTTTTTCTATCACTTGATTGAAAAAAGGGGAGTATAATATAACGTTTATAGAACAATGATACCGAACCAGACACTCTAAAGGTTCATGCGCTGGCATCAGAAATAACGCGACTTTATAGATCTAAGATATTGTAAGAGTCCTTCAGGCGCTAACATTAATATGACAAAAATCAGTATGATGGGTATCAACTGTTCAAACCCCCTCAATAACAAACTGAACTCTGTAAGCAGAGGCTCACCGCCAGTCTTAAAATTCATCAAGAGATAGGTTAAGCCACGCTGAAACAAGGTTATCAAGACGCCGCCAAGGATGGACCCAAATATGCTATCAAGCCCACCTATGATGCTACCAGCCATCACCGTGACGAGAAGCTCCTCGCTTAAACTGCTTCGCACTGATGTCCATAAGGGGATAAGGGAACCAGCTGTGCCAGCCAAGGCTCCTACTATAAACCATGATACCATGTGAACATGTAGCGTATTGATTCCATACACTGCACTCAGTTCCTCATCCTCGGATACTGCTCTCAATGATATTCCAAGTCTCGTTTGTGTCAAAATATAGTATAGAACTCCTATGAGGAAAATGCATGTAAAGGGAGTTATTATCGCGACACCGGGTAGCCCATTGAAATGGAAATCGCTGAACGTTAGAACAAATCCACGCGTAGTTTCATGTCTTGTTACGACAACCCAGTAACTGAAGATACCAACTAATGTCTCCAGCACGATGGATAAGGCATAGAAGGCAATTGTCAACGCAATACTTCCATCTCTTCTACGCTTGATGACTTGAACAATAGCGACGTAGAAGCCTATCCCAATAGTTCCGCAGATTAAAGCCGAAACGGGTAATGAGAGATATGGGTTAAAACCCATTAGCTTTGTCATAGTGAAGGTGATCGTGGTCCCAATCAGAGCGAAGCTAATGTGGGAGAAGTTAGGAAACGCCTCAATCTGGTATGTGAATGTAAAACCAATGCATAGGAGCACAACTATTCCCATCTGTACTACTATGTCAATAATAGCGTTGAAGGCCAAATGAACCAGAGTCCTAAAGAAAACATGACTCCTTCATACGGGATAAAACTTGGCTCTCAAATAGCAGATATTAAAAGAAAAACTGATGCATAGAAATTAGAAAACCACATAATAAGTATCTACCCAAAACCCCCAAAGAATTTGCGTTAAAAATAACGAGATCCAATGATATATCCCCGAAAAACCCCGGAACAGGAATATTGCCGTAAAATAAGATGAAATATAACCCTCATCATATCATTTCTGCATAGCCAAGTATATTAATACGTTTATCGGAGCAAATATGGCGAAAACCATATCAATAAAAGCGATAAAATGCGGAAACCTCATCGATGGTACTGGTTCCCCAGTGAAACGGGGCTCAGTGATCATCACACAGGGCAACAGGATCACAAAAGTAGGGTCAATAGACGAGATCAAGATCCCAAAAGAAGCAAGGATAATAGACGCATCGGATAAAACCGTCGTACCTGGTCTAATCGATAGTCATACCCATTTCTTGGCCATGGGGTACAGGCTCACACATCTTGATCTAAGCAAAGCGACCTCGATCAATGAGATCGTAAAAAATCTGAAAGAATACATATCAACCAGAAAAATCCCCTCTGGGAGATGGGTGCAGGGTAGAGCATGGGATGATCAGAATCTAGCAGAGAAAAGATACCCCACAAAAAATGACTTGGATAAGGTCTCTCCAAATAACCCAGTTGTATTGACACGCATCTGCGGACACATGATGATACTAAACAGTCTAGCCCTCAAAGAATGCAACATCAACAAGAATACACCAAACCCACATGGAGGAGTAGTAGACAAAGACGAAAAAGGTGAACCAACGGGAGTACTCCGAGACGCCCGACCACTAGTATCACCATACGTCTCTCCACCAACATACGAGGAACTACGACTGGGACTACGAAACGCCATTAAATACGCCCACAGCTTGGGTGCAACAGGCATCCACGACGCCAGCAGACCAGATGAACTCACTATCCAGACATCTAGCACACCATATGTAGACGCCCATAAAGAGGGAGAACTCAACCTAAGATGTCACGTCATGACTGGATACCCACGAGAACCCGGTGGAGATCATTGGCTCAGCTTTGGAACTCTGAAGATTGGGATCGATGGCTCCATGGGTGCTCAGACAGCTCTCCTCTATGAGCCATACAAGAATAACCCATCCACCACTGGAGTCTATGTAGGTGATAAAAAGCTCAACAAGGAGAGAGCATCCGAGGCGCATAAGAAGAAAGGTACCATTGCCATACACGCAATCGGTGATAAGGCAATAACAGAGGCCATAGATAGGATCGAGGAAGTCTTATCAGTAGAGCCGAGAAAAGACCACAGGTACAGAATCGAACATTACGAGTACCCTACAGACGATGACATAATGCGATCAAAACGTCTAGGAATTGTTTCTTCAATGCAACCAAACTTTGTAGGTGAATGGGCTTGGCCAGGTGGAATGTATGATACACGTGTAGGAACAAAAAGACTTCAAAGATGCAATCCATACAGACGCCTTCTGGACCTCGGGTTTCACATACCTTTTGGTTCAGATGGAATGCCCTTCCATCCACTGTATGGTATCTGGTCGGCTGTCAACCACCCCATAAAAAGGAGCAGGATCACTATTGAAGAGGCTGTCAAATGCTTTACATGGGAGGGAGCTTACGCAACCCATGAGGAAGACTTCAAAGGCTCAATAGAGCCCGGAAAAGTAGCAGACATAACCATTCTACCAATAGACATCACATCTCCAGAGTTCAAACTGGAAACAGATGACCCGAATAAAGTCGAGTCGGAGAAAAGACGCATCAAAGACATGAATGCGTACATGACAATACTAGACGGCGAGATCGTCTACAAACAATAACTGTTCCCCCTCTCTTTCATCTCCTTATTTGAATTAAACAGTAAATAAGAATAAAGATCAATGAAATCGTATGAGATTTCAATTAATTAGGATTAGGTCGTGAGAAAAGCTCTGGGAAACTTAGCCACAACAGTGTAGTTAGGGTCAACAGTGTTCGCTATCCTACATCTACCAACCTGCGATAGAAGCTGAAGAGCGTCCCATTTATCAAAGCTATAATCGCTTGTTAACCACTTAACCATCTCAACATGAGCGATCTTATAGGCCTCCATCAGTGGGCGGCTACTACCAGCTACCATAATCCATTCAGAGTTGATGATCCTCGGCCACTCAATATTGCTCTTCAAGACATCCACCTTCAGAGTTAGCTCAGCGCTAGTCTCAAGCGCAACGCCACACAACTCTCCATCGCCCTGCGCCGCGTGAACATCACCAAAAACTAGTAAAGCTCCGCGGTGATTCACCGGTAGAAGAAGAGAAGCCCCCTTACAAACATCAGAGCAGTCCATGTTTCCCCCATACTCTCCGGGAGTAAGACTCATCTCAACCCTACCATATCGTGGAGCAACACCGATACTCCCAATAAAAGGATGCAGAGAAATAACCGGATTACCCAACTGACTGTTGGGCAGATTCGTAGTTCCAGTCATAGCATCAAGGTCAAGAATCCACTCATACTTGTTTGCGGGAATAGGGTCATTGTATAACAGTCTCCTGCCGGGGGCTTCCTCTGTGAGCCCACCAAAGTTAGACGCATTACGAGACCAGGCGGAGCCACGAGTAAGTTTGATGTCCATTATCTCAACCCTGAGAGTATCCCCCAGCTCAGCATCATTCACATAGAATGGTCCCGTCAGTGGATTGCTGCTACTAAATATTGTATCTGGGTTGCTCTGTCTCGTCTCTGGGGTTATCTGTTCTCCATTAAGGTCAAAGCCCCCTGCATCCACCGTGGAAGCTACTATTGTGTCACCGGATTTTATCCTCAATACAGGGGGATTAGGTCCGTAGGTGTGAAAATACTTGGATGGTGTATAATAATGAATCATAATTCAAACTAGTCTTCAAAGTTATTAACAGATGCGAAAAATATTAGAAATTAAAAAAGGGAGGAGAAAATGATCTTACTCTAGGACCATTATGGTGTTGTAGACCGCTGGTAGCTGGCGATCGAGGGTTA
>CAYTVK010000078.1:0-8698 GCA_964441725.1 uncultured Candidatus Bathyarchaeia archaeon
GTCGAGGTTCGCCAGCAGCTCGATCTGGTAGTGGTCCGTGCCGAGGAGGTAGGTTTCCAGGGAGTAGTCCCCCTTCGAAGTCGCTACGCCCGGGTCGGTATCGGTCGTTTCATGGCCCGAGGCCATGATTTTCCGCTCCTCGTAGAGGAACTTCAGCTTGGGCTCGCCCTCGCACTTGTAGCTGTCAAAGAAGCTGCTGGGTAACTCGAAGTCCACCATAGCCACGTGGCTAGGGTCCATGGCGAGGAGCTTTATCTGCGCCTCATTCATGATGAAGGTGCCCTCCTCGACGATAACGCTGAGCGCCTTCACGAGGCTCCTGAATGGATCAATCCTTGAAACTTCAACCTCAAACAATGTAAATCACTCAAATATGCTAACCAGATAAGGGCGCGACTAGTTAAAAAACCGTCGCCTTAGCTGTAATCACGCCAAGTATAGCCACACTTGGTGCACCGGTAAAACTGGGTTGTAGACTCATCTATGCTCCGGGTCTGAACCATCCACCAGTACGCCTCATCGTTACCGCATTTCTCGCACTTAATCTTAGTTTTGGGCATTGTACTGAGTTTTCGTTCCTTCTGCCCCACTACGATTATCTTGTCGCTATTTTTGTTATTCCGAACAATGGTCCTGGTCTCTTCCAGAGGCTCCTCCCACCCACACTTGGGGCAAACATAGCACTTCTTTTCTGTGTCTGTTTGACAGAAAGCCCCACACTCTGGACAAAACTTCAACTTGAAACCACCAATCCGCAAATATCGCGAATAAATTACTATTAAACGTTATGCAGTATCGGTATGCTTCTGAGAATAATACCCGCAATTCTTAGCGCTTCACATCTAGAATCGCCGTAAATTTCGTCAAGTACTCGTCTGGCTGATTCCTCATCAATACCCGCAGCCAAAAACATTCTCCCCCTATACTCAAGCATATATCTCGAATCAAAGACGACATCTCCGAGAGGAATTAAAACGGGTTTTCCTGTTTGCTCCCATAATCTCTCAGCATGCACTGGTTCTGGCAGATCTTCATCAAGCATTATTAACCGAATTTGACCAAGATGCTTGGAACTGCATAACATCTCGATGATAATCTCTGTAAGAGACATCTCTCCCATTTTCGCGATAACCCCATCCAGCTCCTTACCCCCACGGTAAACAACCCCTACTGTCAAAAACCCTGAGGCTTCTCTTCTAGCTGTGATACCAATGACTCGGAGATACTGTTTTACCTGATTAATATGAACCTGTTTCAGGGAGATCCCTAAATAAAAAATGGTTAAAGCTCTGATAGGCTTTTCTCAAATAGTTCTAGAAATTCATCCATTTTTCCATCAGCTCTACTCGCTGCCCTTTTCAGTGCGCCGAGTATATCGTCACCTTTCTTGAGTTTAATAAATAGCCTGCTCCTATCCATCAGGGGATGTGGCTTACTGTATCCAGCCATCTCCACATCTTTATCCTCAAGGAGGCTGCTCTGGACGAGATTCAGCAATGTGTGGCCTTCGCCGCTGAAGTCTAGCTCCATATAGCCTTTCTCTTGTTTGGTTATATTGATCTTCATACCAGTTTCTCAGTCCCGTAGCTTTTAGCGGTTTTTCTTCTCTCCGTCCTTCCACAGTCAGGGCATGTCAACTTTCCCTGTTTTAGCTCAAGAAGACCTCCGCATCTACTGCAGTAGGCATAGATTACACCATATTCGGGTCCTTCAAGAGAGGTCTGGTTGAGTCTGTTAACCACATTGACGATTTTTCCTTTCACTATGTCACCGTTTCTGAGGGCGCTGTCTATGCTCTTGACGTATTCCCTGCTGATGTCACTGATGTGGATGACTCCGCTGTATGTTGGGTGAATATGTTTTCCATCAAGCATGAATATATCAATCCTAGCATCCTTTCTGGCAACAGAACCCACCTCAGCGATTACATCCATCCTATTCTCAGGGACAATAATCTCAGGCGTAGCCTTCTTAACATAAAGAGCTCGTCTCTCAGTGTCCAGCTCAGTCTTACCTATCGCTGTTGACCTTATTTCTCCTTCTTCCTGATAGGTTCCAGAGCCGTCGTTATATTCCTCTATAACGGCGAGTTTTTCTCCCGGAAAAACCTCTTTTTCCAGTTCTTTTTCTTTTGGCATTCTTCTTTCCTTCGTATATATGTGATGATGTCCCCGGTTTTGCCCCCCGTGGACAAGTCGTGTGAATGTGATATGATCCAAGGGATCTTGTTTCTATGTTATCCCGTTTGTATTAAACGTCGCGGTTACTCCATGTAGGCGTTACCCCAAAGGTCCTCCCATTTTCGGAGCCCTAAAACCACTTCTGTCTCGTTTATAGTAAGCATGGGTCTGTCGATACCGTTTATTCCGTCGATGGCTATTCTCGGGCAGGCGGTGTTGACGAGGATCTCCGGCTCTGAGTAGTTGTTTACGTGTTCTGGTCTGATCTCATCCATGTATATTATTACTGCTTCTTTACCCTGTTTCCTGAGTTTTTTCTGTAGCTCTATTGCCTTCTTCAAGTTGTTTTGCCCCGGCTTGGATGATACGAGGATGCCGAACCTGTGGGCACTCTTAGCCACTGTTATTGCGGCTACCCTTCGTTTAGCCACATCCATCAGATCATCTTCCGTGATCTCGGAGATCTGTCCATTGTAGGGGTTGGCGACTATCACAGGCTTCCCGGTACTCATAACTATCCCCGTTGGGTGAAATCTTCCCCCACCAATGTAGAGATACGCGTCTACCTTGTTTTTTATTTTGATAGACGTCATGTAGCTGCAGCCCAATATCTGGGCTTCAAGGGGCGTTTTTCCTGCCCCCTCACCGATGAACACCGATACACCTTTCTCGGTTAATTTTTCCACTATTTCTTTTAATTGATGCGTGTGTTGAACTGTTGTTGCTAAGCCGATGATGTCATACCGCTGTAAGCTGGGGAGAACCGCTTCGATTAGCATGTCTACATCGATGTCAATACTCGCGTTAACGTAGATGACAGGCATATCCGGGTGCTTCACCATCGGGGTATGCCCATAATGTACAATCAGATCCACTCCCAGTTCCCTTGCCTGAGTTAACGCTATGTCACACGCCCCATAGCATGAGTCGCCTGATAGAAACACAACTGCTCCCGTGGCGTCCTCAATGGCTTTCACCATCTGTAGCGCGAAAGGCCTCATCCCATCGGGAAGCTGCAGAAGTACCTTACTTGCTTCTCTCTTCTTGATTTCAGATACTACTCTATCAAGCTCTAGATTGTACAATTATATTCACAAATGATATTGATTTGATGGCTAAAATGGTTCCCAAAAATGGGTGTTAAATTTCGTTTACAACGATCCTTGTTGAGCTAGGGAACTTCGCTGAAGCACGTTTGAGAGCAATCTTAGCGTAGTCCACGGCGTCCTCGTTTACCTCAGCCACGATAATGGGCTGCATGCTCTTAATCCTCGCCGCAACAGCAGACGGCTTACCATATGCTTTCTTCATTCCCTCTTGGAACCTGTCTGCCTGTGCAACGTTAACCCTCTTGTGTTCCCTGATGATCTGGTGAGGGTACGGGATTATCTTTAGCATAAAGTTTTCTCTACCGACGTATTTCTCCATAATTCTGTTGGCTGCTATACGTGCAGACTCTAGTGCATTATGCCTGATCTGAACATCTTTGATATTAACAAGCTCTACCCTGAATGCATAGTCTTTACCTGTGTTTCCCATGGTGAACTTTACTATCTTTGAACCAGGGATACCACCCATGTATTTACGCCTTGTAAATGCCTGATTTTTCTTGTACTTGAAGTCGGCAGCTTTCATTGTTAGTCCATCACACTACCCGAAAGGATTCTTAAAAAGATACTGCATCCAAGCCCATGAAACCCTCAATATGAACGGCTTTGCGTGTCACAAATAAGAGAAATACAAACATCTAAGGCGGAGGTGCTCGTCTTTTCTTTTCTCAAAGTTTTAGTTTGGTTTTTTTAAGGTTTAAAAAGGGTGTCTCCTGCATCAGAACTGAACGCGGTTAACAATAATGAGTGATGAAAAGAAGAACTCAGACGAGAAAAAAGACATAGTAACCTGGAATCAGGAGGATTTCCTCAAGGCATTCGATGGTATGTTCAACGACCTAAGAAGATCCTTCTTTTCATATCCAAGAGACCTCTATGAGGCTGGATGGGTAGGGCCTCGCCTTTGGGCACATAACCCTCTGACAGACCTGATCGATAAGGGAGACCACTATGAGGTCCATATGGATATTCCTGGGATAAGCAAGGATAAGTTACAGATAGATGTCTCAAGTAACGATGCTGAGGTTAAGGGAGAATCCGTTGAGGAGGAGCAATCCGGGGACAAGAATTACATGATGCGGGAAAGACGCAGTTCAAGCATTCATCGAAAGATTAGCTTCCCTGATGAGGTGCTCCCTCATGAGGCTAAGGCTGAGGTGGATGATGGGGTTTTAGTTCTCAGTGTTCCCAAGAAAAAGCCAGCCAACGAAGAGAAAAAGCATAGAGTCGAGGTTAAATAATCTTAACCTCCCGGTCTTATTCTTTAAGGTATAAAAACAATCTTTTTTGTTCTTAATTATGACGAATCTATACACTCACACTTTCTTCAAGTGGTGGACTCCCGCTGATTTAGAGGAATTATCAAAACTCCTCAAAGTCAACTATAAAGTCATCGCACACAATGGAGAGTCCGTTGAAAACGAACCTACAATCTACAAAGATGAACGAGATGAAATAGAGGTTAAATATCAGATAACCTGGTAGCCTTCCTCTCAAAATTCAGAGCAACTCTATCTCAGGTAAAGGACACGCCTCTTAACCTGAAGGATATCGAGCTAAGGGACATTCTCAATGATCATTATCCGCGTGATAGACCGACTCCTTTCCCGTGGGAGTGGAACCCTGAACCCAAGTTCAAGGCTGTTGAATAATTTGACTGAAGTTCACAGACCGGGCGTTAAGGAGTACCTGTACTACTTCGTGCAGGGGCTGATTATCAGCGTCGCGCTGACCTTTTTCTTTGAGAACATGGCACGTGGATTGGTAACCGACTTTTTTTCTACCCAAATGGCTGGCTTTGTGTTAATCGTGGTACTAGCACCGATTATCGAGGAATACTTCAAGGTATACCCTCTCTTTAGCAGGCACGCTGAGACCGCTCGCTCCCAGATTAGATTGGGATTCTTCAGTGGGCTCGGCTTTGGCATATCTGAGTTTTTTGTTTATGTTTTTCTAGTTGGCGCACCAGTTTCAGTGAGGTTGCCTGGCTTACTTTTCCACGCTGCAAGCACCTCGATAGCGGCTTCTGGCTTCTCAAAGCACCAGTTCCTTCAGTTTTATGCTATAGCTGTTATTCTGCACGCTGTGAACAACTTCTTCGCTGAGCTCGGTGACATCTGGTTCTTCGGTGGATTAGCCACTGTTCTCCTCGCATACATACTTGCGTATAGAGAGTATTCAACGGCTGAAGACGAGTACACCATCGCTCCCTGAGCAATCAAACCTCTTTTTTTTACTTGTCTGGTCTGGTGAAAATATAGTATTTCTCGTCTTCACTGAGTTCTTTTAGCACTCTTCTAGATATTAGCTTCGCTGGGTCGCTCAAGCTTGTGCGTTCCTTCAAGTCCTCATAGCTCTGGAACGGGTATCGCTCACGCAGCTCCAGTATCTGGAACATCAAACGCTTACCTATGCCTGGAATGAGTTCAAGGCTATGCATGCGAGGGGTAAGGCTAGGCGCCTCGTTTATGAAGTCGATAAACCGCTTCTCGTTTTCCAGTACTATTATCTCTATGACTGCAGGCAGCTCGGCTTTGGCTGAGGAGGTTAGTTCCTCATAATTTATTCTTCCCAGTATATGCTCTACGAGGGCTCTGTCTCCTTTTCCCACGAATATCCTGTCTCGGATATTGTACTCTGCATCATTTTTTGGTGATGCCTCAAGGAGGGTGAAGTATTCCTCGCCTAGAATCTGTAATACCCCCTGTGAGCTGTGAGATGTACGTGGAGCCCCCGGTCTGCCGTGTGGTAAATAGTCTAAGACGTAGGCGTATTCCTCATATTTTTTAGGCTCTTTATACAATCTGGTTCCCTCTAGGGTGTGCTCTGGGTAGTTATTCTTCTACCCGATATTTATCAATTATATCTAAAATCTTGCTTAGCGTGTCTTCAGCGATTATTCTCTGTCTACCAAGAAACGTTCTAATCTCCGGGATCGACGCAGGCATCGCGTTGACCATCTGCACAGCCAGTCCTCTATCAATCTCAGCCTCTTTCATGAGCTTCTCCGTCAGCTCCTTGGCTGACTCGCTATCCAGCTTGCTGAATCTGATTGTGTACTCAAGTACCCTGCGCTGAAGGGGATCAAGCTCTTCGGCTTTGTCCATGAGTAGTTTTCGTGCCTCGGCTACCGTTATCTCCCTTTTTTCAGCTACTGACATGATTATGCATCCTGATGTTTTCTTATGTGGTGTGCGGTGGTGATAATTGTTTTGACTGTTTTCCGCTGGGGGATCTCAAGTATGAATGCTTTTCCCCGTGTTCCCACGATTTTTGCTACTTTTCCCTGGAATCTTTTATGTGGCATTGCCTTGTGGACTCCGGGATCGATATTGATTACTACCTTCTCGCCTTCCTTGTAACTTGTAAGTAACCTGCTTAGGGGGATCCTTCCTTTTTCCCTGACTCTTTTGCTAAGGGCGCTTCTGCTTTTTCTTCGTGTTCCGCTACTATTTCCCATTTTTTGTCTCCTCACTGTAATTTGAAAGGCATCTGGCGCCGCATCCTTCGGCTGCCTTTCATTTGCTTGAGCATTTTCCTCATAGTATTATACTGTTTTATAAGTTCTCTTACTTCTCGCTCATCTCTGCCGCTTCCGCGGGCAACCCTCTGCATCCTGCTACGGTTAAGAACCTTTGGGTCTTCCTTCTCCTCCTGGGTCATGCTCTGGATGATGACCTTCCAAGTATCCAGCCTCTCCTCCGCGTTCTCAACCTCATCGGTTGGCAACTGGTAGCTGAATCCAGGGATCATTCCTAATACTTTCTGCAGAGGCCCCATGTTCTGCATGGCCTCAAACTGATTATACATGTCCTGCAGCGTGAATTTGCCACTGAGCATCGCGGCTACGTCTTTCTCGGATACAGGCTTTTCGGCTTCCTTGACTTTTGCTACAAGTCCCTCGATGTCGCCCATTCCCAGTAGTCGGCCTATGAACCTGCTTGGAACGAATGGCTCAAGGTCATCGACTTTTTCACCTGTTCCTATGAACTTTATGGGTGCGCCTGTCGCTGCTACTCCGCTGAGAGCTCCACCACCTCTTGCTGTTCCATCTAGTTTTGATACGATGATGCTGCCTACTTTCGTTGCCTCTTTGAAAGCTTGGGCCTGTGATGCCGCTTGCTGACCGATGGTTCCGTCCAGTACTAGGATGACCTCGTGTGGCTGGACCACTTTCTCTATCTGTTTCATCTCCTCGATGAGGCCAGCCTCCTCCTTATGGCGTCCACTGGTATCGAGGATTACAACCTCGCGGTCTTTGAAATGCTCCACGCCTCTCCTGCTTACTGCAACAGGGTCTTTTGCATTTAGTTCCCCGTAGAATGATACGTTGATTGATTCAGCGAGTTGTTTTAACTGATTATACGCTCCTGGCCTGAAGGTGTCGGCGCAGATTATGCCAACCTTGAAGCCGCGCTTCTGGAAGTAGCGGGCAAGTTTAGCGCTGTGCGTTGTCTTTCCGCTGCCCTGAATACCCACCATCATCAAGACGTTCTCCTTACCGGGAACGATCTTAAGCTCCTGAGGAGTCTCTCCGACAAACTTGGTTAACTCGTCGTTGATTACCTTGATAATGTGCTCCCTGCGGCTGATACCTGGGGGGAGTTTTTCTTCCAGAGCCTTTTTCTGAATGTTCTGGCTGATCTCCATAACTAGAGATACGTTAACATCTGCCTGTAGTAGGGCGCGTTGGAAATCTCTTACTAGTTCCTTTACAGTTGCCTCATCTACAACTGGGGCTTTGACCAGTTTCTGAATGGCGTTGTATAGGTTACTTCCTAGATTCTCCAGTACCAATGAGGTTCACCAGATGTGTGATGTTAGTCCTCAGTTATATCTAATAAAGATCAGCCTTAATGACGCCTGTATAAACGATAAATACGATAATAGCCGATATCTATCATCGTTATTCAGGGGATTACATTGAACCAGTTTACCGAGAGTGAAAGACATCGACGATCCTATGCACCCAAAGGGTTATCGGTGCTTCGTGGCCCCGGTGAAGACTACTCCCATGGAGCCATTTGGGTCGTGGCTGACCAACATGGATACGCTGAGGTCCGGTTTATGCATGACTCCAAGGCGTACTATGAAAACACCCTGTATATTGAGGATATACGAATCAAGGAAAATGAGAGAAGGAAGGGCTTCGGAAGGCTACTCTATGAGAAGATAGAGGCTATGGCGAGGAATATGGGAGTAGACTATATTCAGTTGGACTCTGAGATGGACGCTGTGGGGTTCTGGCGACGTATGGGCTTCCGGGATCTTGATGCTGTTTATTATCAGAACAAAACAGCGATGATTAAAGAGATTTAGATACTCTTCATCGCGTCTCGTACACCCTGTCTGGCTCCATCAGATAACTCGGTTAATGGCTTCCTTGGGACCCCGGCGTTGAAGTCTTTC
>CAYTVK010000079.1:0-8647 GCA_964441725.1 uncultured Candidatus Bathyarchaeia archaeon
TGCTTCGTAGCCTCGTGCTCCGATGAGCTGGAAACATGTTACGAATGCTGAGGGACCTATGACAGCTATGCTCATTTTCAAGAAGAGGTTCAGGTGAATTTCTTTTAAAAGATTTACGACTGAACTCGTTTTTAGTATATACTATGATAAGTTGATTGGGTTTCTAAATGTGTCCAGAGATGGTGCAGACATTATATTTTACCCGTTAAATAATCGTTACCATACCGGTTTTCTGTCATCGTTTGACCGTCACCATACCGCTTTTTGTCACTATTCGTGATCTGGGCTGTTCTGGAGCTGGTTTTCCGTAGATAAGCCTGTTATGGGCCGGGGGTGTTTGACCCACCACCACCCCTCAATGAACCGGGGGTTTCTATGTGACTGTATGATCGTACTCGTCGTTTCGAGTGATGTAGGGAATAATTTTCAGGGTCTGGCTTTCAACCCGGTAACCTCTGATTCCATCATAGTCGATGCCGTTTTCCTCGAGGATTCTCTTAATCTCATTCTCACCGCCCTCGGGCACATATAGAAAGAGCTTCTTGTACTCGCGGCCATAAGGTGCAGCGTCAGAAAGAGCCCACCATCGAGGCAAACTCTCCTTGACCACACGTTCCTTTGGTTCAACCAAGCCAAGCTCTCGGATGCTGCCATCAGGGTTAGTTATCACGATGTTTGAGTAGAGAACACCTGCCTGTGTACTGATAGCGTATCGCTTTATCTCGTCATTAACGATGGTTTGTTGTCCTTTGGGCCATGTCTCCTGATCGACGAATGGGAAACGGGTGGCAGCTATTATTCGGGCTATCCTGTTTATTTGTGTCTCCTGTTCAAGCATGGTATTGATAGTTCTTGGGTGAATTAAACGGTTGCCGAGAGTAGGTTAGTATATATTTTATGATCAGACTGGATATCTAACTGGTCCAGGATGAAGCTGTTGAACCGCAAAGGATTGTACGGTCGAGTCGCCCTAGGAGTCGTTGCTGGGATTGTCACATTGGTCTTCTTCAGCATGGATACCGTTGGGTCTGTGGCTTCTATTCATGCCGGTAACTCGGCTTTCAACTATTCGGTATTAATCGTGATGTTCTACATTTTGTTTGTTATGAACTTTATAGCTGGAGTAAAACGAGAATATGAGGCCAGCTTATCTTACATCATATTAATGGTGTTGTACGATTTGGCTACCACCGGGCTGGTGACCGTCTTGTTTGCTGGAGTCGCTTTCGTCTCTTTAATATTTGGAGTGATAATCTCGGTAGTGATCACACAACTGGGCTTTACTTGGAAAAGTGAAGAGCTTCAGACGGAACTTAAATGAATTCACGCGTACTTAAAAACCTTAGAGGTTTATAAACAACCAAGTTTAAACGATCATATGGGTAGAGACGAGACAGCACAGACTGCTGTGGCTATAGTAATGATAATCGCATTAATGGCTGGTAGACCAGTGAATATTCCCGACAATGTTCAGAATATACATGGTTTCCCGATGATTTGGGGAACACATCAACTAGTGACATTTGCTGGACCAGTTGATACTTGGATGGTTAGCGTCAACGCTCTAATAATCGACTTGGTTGTTTGGCTTGCGATATTAATCATAACACCGGTAGCTGTGGAATATTACTTCCAGAAAAGGAAGAAAAATTAGGGCTGAGAAACCCGTTTTCTAACTGGTACACAGCCTGTAGTTTTAGCTAATTTTATTTGATAAGTCAAATTTTCCAGCAAAATAGTTAGCTGACGCTATTTTGATAGCACTTGGTATAGGGTATTTGCGATAGAAGCTGCCGCTGTCTCAAGTGGCTGGCTGATAGGAGCCCAAAAAGCGATAGAAAGTGGCTGAACCCCGAGCACTATTATTGGTAAAGACATCGAGTTCTCAATATAATGCATGAAGAGATTCAGTGGTAAAGAGTGAGTCGAGATAGCCTGCCCACCGATCTCATCCTTTGAAATCAACTTTGTATCACCGGGTTCACCGTGAAAATCAGCTGCATCAATGATCAATACGTGCGTAGGGTTATACTGCTCAACTTTTCCAGCGAAACTCTCTGGAGCAACCTCAGCGTTAATCCGCAGAACACCTGACATGGGCTTTGACTCAAGAAGCTCTATAATTCTTGGACCAATCCGGTCATCACCATTCAATGATCCAACTCCCATCAAAACGACTCGTTTTTTCCCATCGCCAAAGAATTCTCTGAGGCTCTCCTCAAGTGACATGGCGCAAATTCAGATGAACACTAATAAAAAGAGTGTGAAAAAAAGGAGGTTAAAGTTGGGAAGTAACCTGATCTTTGAAGAGTGCCAGCATGTGAGCGTCTTCAGCTATTGATTGGCTTGGGCGTACAATAATGACGCTCATCTTCATACCAAGGTCCATAGCTTCACGCCATTTCTCAATCAACACCTCAGGAGTGCCAATGAAATCATACTCACGGGCAGCGTTGATATCAGTGCCACGCTGCTTCCACTTCTGAAGCGTAGCCTCATAATCAGCGTCATTCTTCATGAGATAGACACTGGGAGCAAAACCGCTGATGAACACATCATCCACGGTTTTATCGAGCTCAGCAAGATACTTGTGATATTGTCCAAGTATGCGGTTGATGTTCTGTAGATTTCCTGATGCGTTGATACCATCAGCGTACTTGGCAGCTATTTTAATCATCCTCGGCTGCCTAGCGCCAACGCTAACCCTCAAAGGCTTCTGCACAGGCTGAGGTACATTAACAGCCTCCTTGAGCTTCCAATACTTGCCATAATAGCTGAAAACCTCGTTACCGAGCATCCCCTTAACAATCTCAACGGATTCCTTGAGACGACTCACACGTTCACCCGCTGAAGGCATACCCCGCCCCTTCTCCATAAGATCATAGCCATCATATTCTGGCTCACTCCAGCCAGCGCCTAGGATAAACTCGTAACGTCCACCAGTCATATTATCCAGCGTAGCTACAGACTTGGCTAGCAAAGCAGGATTCCTCAAACTATTAAACAGAGTAATGTGCCCGAGACGAATCTTTTTTGTCTGCACACCAAGCCCAGTCATGGCTGTCCAGGATTCCCAGTAGGGCTCCTTTCTATCACCAGACAAGCCCTCAACGTGATCATTGAGGAAAACACCGTAGTAGTCAAGCTCCTCAGCTGCTCGCGTTAATTCAAGCATCTTATCATAGGTTTGGGCTCCTCTGATGTATACTCCAAACTTCATAGGAGTATTCCCTCAGATTACGACTATTAAACAATAGGTTTACTATCTGGTCAAGTTGAGAAGCGTTTAAACCCAGAGTAGACATTGAAACGCTGACCTCTTGCGAATCCAATGAGAGTCATTCCAGATGCCTGAGCGATCCTGATACCAGAACGAAGGGGAGCAGAAACACTGCACATAACAGGGATACCAGCAAAAGCAGCCTTTAAAACCATCTCACCGGACAACCTACCACTAGTCGTAAGCAGAGACTCTCCGAGATTAAACCCATTCATCAACGCCAAACCCACGGCCTTATCCACAGCGTTAAACCGACCCACATCCTCCACGAAAACAGAGCCAAAGCTCATTTGTTTAATCATAGCAGAGTGTGTCCCCCCAGTTGATCTAAAGACCTCACCCTTTCGGTTTAACTCATCCATAACCTCAACGATAAGAGCCGAGTCAATGGAAGGAAAGCCATCATTCTCACGTGAAATAATAATCTCATGATCATCAGATGCCTGTTCAAGAATCATAGACCACCGCTCATGAATTAAATCAGCGTCAAAGCCATGAATCAGCTCCACGTAAGCAGTGTCGCCTTCCACTCTAACCTCACGAACCTCATCGATCCCATGGATAATATTGCTAGTGCAGAGGTGACCAATCGCCAACTCCTCAAAGTACTGCGCATAAGCCATCATTTGAGTCATAGGAACTCCATTAACCACTACACTAACAAGAGCATCCTCAACAACCTCATCATCAACATAATTAACACCGCCAGAATCTACTTTGAGGACACGCATAACAACATCAAATAATGAAAAAGGTATCGAAATAAAAAGATAAATACACCCGAATCGGATGCTGGGATATCATGGAGCGTTCGCTACAGGCATTACTTCTCTCAATATTCGTCGCGATGCTGGGACTCGGAGTAGTAAGCCCAATCATGCCACTGTACGCAGAATCACTTGGAGCAACATTCACACAAATCGGCCTACTCAGCAGCGCTTGGAGTATTTCCCGGTTCCTCTTCTCCGCACCAGCGGGTGCACTCAGTGATATGATAAGCAGAAAAAAAGTGATCATGGCTGGACTGGGAGGCTACGCCATCGTCTCATTGCTATATATTGTCGCATGGGACTTCACATCTCTAATTGCATTCAGATTCCTACACGGAATAGGATCAGCAATGGCAATACCTGTAGCAATGGCTTACGCAGCGGACCTCGCCCCAAAAGGAGAGGAAGGAAAATATATGGGCACAATGAACCTCGCCATGTTCGGGGGAATGGGAATTGGACCACTGCTCGGAGGAACACTGACAGACATGTTCGATCTAAGCGCACCATTCTATCTGATGTGCGCAGGAACAGCCATAAGTCTCCTAATGGTGTTAATATTCCTACCAGATACAAAACAAGCACCAATACTGGGTCAAGAAAAAGCCAGACCAAGCTTCCGAAAAGTACTGACCAACAGATTACTTCTCGCAAACTTTGTTTTCAGAGCAGTCAATAGCCTTGGAAGAGGAGCAATCTTCGGTTTTCTGACAATATACATATCGAACTCAATAAGCGATGGAGGACTTGGGTTATCGGTCACAATCGCTGGAACAGTGCTATCAGTTGGACAGTTAGCCAATGCAGCACTCCAACAGCCCTGTGGATTATTGGCTGATAAATACGACAAGAAATTACTAATCATAGGTGGAGGAATACTGAGCACCATCGGGATGGCTGGCTTCCCACTATCAACTACCTTCTGGCATCTTATGGCTGCAAGACTCACATTCTCCCTCGGCAGCGCACTGATGACGCCAGCCATGAGCGCAATAGAAGCCATAGAGGGACGAAAATATGGAATCGGCACAACCATGAGTGTAATGCAGAGCAGCATGAGCCTCGGGAATATGGCTGGACCACTTCTTACAGGCATATTGGCTGATATTTTCACTCTGAAACCCATCTTCTATTTGGGCTCTATTGTCAGCGTCTTAGGGCTAGTGATCTATATGATAATACGACCCCGAGGATCATAAAACAGTCTACAAACAATGGAGCATCCCAATATTATGGTAAAAAAAAGTTTAGGAGATTAAAGTCCCGGAAACGCAACTGCTGTTTCAAGAGGTGAAGATTTCACCATCTCTTCAATGGCTTCGACAACGATTTTTGCTGATACATCGCTTGTCTCGATTTTGTGTGTCTTATCCTTATGGATCAAATTGATCCTGAACCTGCTCTCCAATCTTACCTCTTTTATTTCATTATATGGAGCATTGAGCAGCAAGTTGTACGTTTTCTTGAGGAAGCCTTTGACGCTTACGAATACCATTTTTTTCCTTCCTAGACACAGGTATCCGTTTTGTTTATCGAAGTTACATGAGTATGTTTTTTCGATTGTATCATCGGGACCTAGAGCCTGTTCGGCTAAATCATGCCATGCGTGGGACATTCCTTTTTCCCCGTATGGGTGATACGCGTACATTGCGATAAATATTTCTTCTATACAATATATACGAATATAGTTAATTGGGGTTTATGAGGGCTTATACGCCTTATCAATGGTCAGTTCAGCGATATCAGTTGCGTAATCACCGATCCTGATCACACTATCCCTAATCACAAATAAGGGATAAAAAATAGGCTCACCAACACGAATATT
Organism: uncultured Candidatus Bathyarchaeia archaeon; assembly: GCA_964441725.1. Lineage (GTDB taxonomy): Archaea > Thermoproteota > Bathyarchaeia > TCS64 > TCS64 > RBG-16-57-9. The sequence goes on from CAYTVK010000079.1 coordinate 5,876, forward strand.
TGGAAACGGAGTTATAGCACGAGCCAGCTGTGATAACTTGTACTGTTCATCGATAATTATGTCACAATTCTCAACTGAACGACTCCTAAAAACCTCAATCGCCTTCTCATAGGCGGAAATACTCGTATTAGAAGTCTCAATCAATTTCTGCCAAAGCGGAGCAGGAATGGATTCCTTATACTCCTCTAACTGTACAAGACTAAAGGCAGCCTTGTGAACGTTATCAGCAACGCGCTCGATTAAATCAACCAGAGTCTGATAATCAAGACAATCCAGCATGTCAACCTCAAGATGATTAGCAAGAGCAGGATCAATAGCAGCGGAACGAATCAACCGCATCAGGTAAAACATAAACTGGTCAACATCCTCCTCCAACGAAACAACAGAACGCGCCAGTTCCAAGTCCCAATTACGCATGGCTTTCAGAACATCATGACACATGGACATAGTGATGAGGTGCATCCTCTCAATGCCATCATAAATATTAGCCATAGACTCATTCATCAAAGTCTGAAGAGTAACGCTGCTCGCGTTACTGGAGAGAATCCGGAGGTAGAGAGATTTTACGACGTTTCTAATAGCCTGTTGCTGCTGAACCGAAAATATATTGCACGAATTTAAGACAACATCATTATACCCGTTAAGATAACACCCAATAACAATTCGAAATATAGAGTCAGAGCTAGTAGACTCATCAATCTCAACAGTTATCTTTCGTCCCTCATCCTGAGCACGTAGACCGGGTTTAACTAGCAGAGAAAGATCTTTCTGAACCTCAAGAGATAATATATCACCCTTATCCAATCCATTGGATTCAATCCACTCCTTCGGCAGGGAAACGACGAGACTCGACTTCCCCAACGCCATTATCTTACGGGTCTCCATAAACTTCAATTAAAACACTGGAGAAGAAGTATATACAATTGTTGAAAAATATAGAACTACTTAGACACTCCATGAAACAGTTTCTGGGCTTCCTTAATGCTATCAACTGTATCAAGATCGATGAACGAGGCCAATTCAGGATCAATTGACCGTAATTCTTCAACAGGCAAAGAAACGGTGTCTTGCATATTCTCTAAAACCTTTCTTATGCGCATCTCACCTTTTTTCCTCAATACCTCTGCGTAACTCAGACAGTTTGTAACGTGATAAACAGAGGGAATGGGCTCAATCCAACCATTGGGCTTTACAAATAATGTCCCGTTCAAACCAAGAGATACATCAAATAAAAGCTCGATAATATTGGGATCAATAAAAGGCATATCACATGCACATACAACCGCATACTCGCCCCTAGCCTCTCTCAAACCAGTTATCAACCCGATAATCGGAGAATCTTCAGGATAACAATCCGTCACTACTCGCACATCATCAGGAACTACCATAGAATAATGCTGTATCATATTCTCAGAGCCAATCACAACAATTACCTCATCGACGACACTCTGAAGCCGGTCAACTGCCCAGCAAACTAGAGGTTTACCATCTAACTTCATTAGACCTTTATCCTGTCCTAGTCTTGAAGATCTCCCTCCGCTGATTATTATTCCAGACCTTGAGATGCCAGTCACTTCATACCCCAGCTAGCCTTAATAACTTAATAATAGGATATTGTTGAGGTTATTCATAAAAGCTAACAGGATTCCTGAACTTGTACAAGGAATCCTTGATTATCTTTTCCAAGGGAAATGGGTGAAACAATCATCTCAATACTCCCAACATCCAATCTCTCCGATACAAGATATCCTTGCTCAGTCAGTTCATTAAAATCAAGACACAGATCAAGGTGAACGGAGTCACTGGGAAGAAGACGACCATGTATCTTGGTGCCGATCACCGGCTCATCTAGCAACTTAAACTCAATACAATCATTGCGTAAACCAAAAACCCTACGGAAGAGAAGATTACACCGTTCTATCCTGCAATTCCTGTCAATCAACCCGATTCCTATAAGAGAATGATTGAAAATACGATCAAACTGGTGCTGAGTATACATCAAACCACGCTCCATATCCCGCTTCTCAGTTATATCCCTAATAAAATAGAACTGAGCGGGCTTACCGAAGAAATACATATTCTGTAAAGTACCCTCAACTAGCTTGTGTTCACCAGCATCTGTTTGTAGAGAGAGTTCAAAGGGGATAACTTTGCGTTCCGAGATTATACGTTGAAGAGAGATCCAAGCAACTTCCTCTGATTCACGATCCAGCAGAAAATCTGTGAACGATCTACCAATCAATTCATTCCTATTATCGACTCCAAAGAGGGACGCAGAGGCGATGTTCGAGTACTCTATCACGTTATCAATGGTAACAATAATTGCCTCAGGATTAGTCTCGAATACAACCCTGTAGATCTGCTCAGCCCGATGCTTTTCCACCGAGTGCCTAATACTGTTTATCAAAACCTCGTAATGACTCGGCTCTATTTCCTTACGGATATAATCATCGGCGCCAGCCTGGAATGCAAGCTGGGCAACCTCTTCACTGCCCTGCCCAGTGTATAGAATAAAGGGAATATCCTTCAATTCTTTTACTCGACGAGCCAGCTCCACTCCGTTCATATTGGGCATAATATAATCAGAAACAATGCAATCAAACCCGTTTCCAGCCACAAGCTTGATAGCCTCAAATGGATCAGTGCATCCCTCCACAGCAATAGAGTCATCTAGTCTATTGAAAAACAGTTTAAGCATGGTAAGCTGATTCTCATCATCATCTACGTGGAGAATTTTTAGAAGCTCATTACTCTGATAAATAGAAGCACTGG
>CAYTVK010000080.1:0-8294 GCA_964441725.1 uncultured Candidatus Bathyarchaeia archaeon
TCTCTGATTCCCAAGCTTTTCCACCCTGATCTCTTCTTCTATTGGTGGCTATGAGAGGCTTTTCTGTGGATGCTCTGATGGTGGTTAGATCCAGCGACTCTTTTCTGTAGTCCAGTCTGATCTCGATTAGGTCTGCTTGATCCGCGTTCATAACGCTGTTTAGTGTCTGTTCAGTGTGTTCAGCCATTATAGCTACGCAGATCAGCGGCACTATGAATGAGCCTCCAGTAAGCGTCTAATGGTCTCGTCTCCAACGTACCTGATAACAGGAGACCTCCCTATGCCTATGGGGAGGACGAACCTGATTTGTCCCTGCTCTGCCTTCTTGTCCCTGTGCATAACATCGAGGATGGCATCATGATCTAAGGCGGATACCTTTGTTGGTAGCCCATAATTCTCTATGAGTTGTATAATTTGATAATAATCCGAGTATGTTATCAAGCCGTTTTCACGCGATATCCAGACAGCTGCAATCATACCTATGGCAACTCCCTCCCCGTGGCTAACGCTGTGATGAGATAATATCTCAACGGCGTGACCTAACGTGTGACCATAATTCAAGGCGGCTCGTATTCCTTTCCTGTCTTCCTCGTCTTGCTCCACATAACGAGCTTTTGTTGAGGCACAACGCGTGATGATCTCTACCATATCATCCTGAGAGAGATCATGGAGAGACCTCAACTCCAATAGCTTAAAGAGCGCCTCATCGTGAATGACACCATACTTGATGACCTCAGCGAGCCCCGATTGGACCTCACGCTCTGGAAGAGTCTCAAGTAACGTGGGATCTATCAACACTCTATCTGGTTGATGGAAGCTGCCCACAAGGTTCTTGCCTTTGGGGTGATTAACCGCTGTTTTTCCCCCGATGCTGCTATCCACCATCGCCAGAAGAGTAGTTGGTACTTGCACTACTTTGATTCCACGCAGATAGATTGATGCAGCAAAACCCGCAAGGTCTCCAACTGTGCCTCCCCCGAGGGCAATTATAGTTGATTGTCGATCCAGCTCGGCGTCAATCAGCTTACCGATGAGTTCCTCCACCACGCTCCACTGCTTCGCCTCCTCCCCATCAGGGACAAGAATCAACTCACAGTCCCCGAGAGACGCAGCCACCCTCGCTCCATACAGTTCATGAATAATAGGCGTGGTTATAAGCGCCTTCTTACCGGTACCAGAGAGGTGCTCACCTATGGTATCAATGAGTCCAGTGGCAACGAGTATGGAGTAGGAACGAGCCCCAAGGGCTACCTGTATCTCGTGCAAGATTATAGCCTTCGGTTTACAGCAGCTACTATTGGTTTAATGCTTGTCATTACATCCATGAATTCTTCTGGGCTGAGGCTCTGGCCTCCATCACATAAGGCTTCATCAGGGTGAGGATGAACCTCAATCATCACACCGTCGGCTCCAGCCGCTATGGCAGCCATAGCCATAGGCTTCACCAGCGACCGGGTTCCCGTGCCGTGGCTCGGGTCAACGATCACAGGCAGGTGACTGAGTTGATGTATTATGGGGGCAGCCGATATGTCCAGTGTGTTCCTTGTTATCTGCTCAAAGGTTCTGATGCCTCGCTCGCAGAGGATAACATCTGGGTTACCCTCGCTGAGGATATACTCGGCGCAGCCAAGCCACTCGTTAATAGTCGCGGACATTCCACGTTTCAACATAACCGGCTTAGTGGTCCTGCCAACTCTCTTCAGCAGTGGGAAGTTCTGCATATTCCGGGCCCCTATCTGGAGAATGTCGGCGTAAGCTTCCACAAGCTCCACGTCCTCACTTGACATAACCTCTGTGATAATCGGGAGACCAGTCTGATCACGCGCCTCAGCCAGCAACTCCAGACCTTCCTTTCCTAAGCCCTGGAAGCTGTATGGGTTTGACCTCGGCTTGAAGGCCCCGCCCCTGAGTATCTGACCCCCAGCCTCCTTGACCGCGTGGGCAGCCAAGAGCATCTGCTCCTCGCTCTCGACGCTGCAGGGTCCAGCCATTACGACGACTTGATCGCCGCCGATGCTGACGCCGTCCACCTTTATGATGGTGTTCTGGACATCCTCATGCTTGATCGCTAGCCTGATCTTTGGGGGCAATGGGAGGTCGCATGTTAACATTACCATAGCGCAACCTCCTCACTTGTTTCATTTTTAATGCTTCTGGGCATGGAGGACTGTCCAATGCTTTTTCTCAGAAGCTTCATGTTTTTGGTGCTATTTTGAGGCTCAACTAGGGTTAGGGCCTCGACTTCTTTTCCGGGTACTAGAATTGGCGCATTGATTACACCACTTGTTAACGCAACAAGTCAAGTCATTCAATATAAGTCTAACGGAGCAGAGGAATAATTTAAACACTAAATTACAAAGTACACGGTTTTCAACACTCTTAAAAACCACAACCCCTGCATCACTGCCTATGGAAGAGCAGACATCACCCCTCATGAGACTGATGCAGACCGATGGATTCAAGCCCTTCAGCGGACCAGACGCCATCAGAGTCTACAGGAAAGCCAAAGAAAGGCTTAACATGGAGAACATGAAAGAAGATGATCTTCTAAACGCTGTTAGCAGTCTCGGGGTGTTGCTTGAGACCGAGATCGCGCTGATGTATGCTTTTCAGGATCAGATTTGCACACGTTGCGGTAAATGCTGCGCTGAAAACAAGTCACTGAAGATCCAGAAACCAGAACTCAAACAGATAGCAGGCTACAGGAAGACCAGCTACAAGCAGATAAAGAAACAGACTCATGCAAGGCCCAACAGGGACGGCAGCATGAGGATCAGCCGACACCCATGTGCATTCTATGAAGATGACCAGTGCGCAATCTACCCGATTCGTCCAGCGGAGTGCCGAGGATATCCAGCAAACGCGATAATGAAGGCCATAGGCGGAAAAGGCGTATTCCCTGAGGACTGCGAGATAAGCGACGAGTTGCTCGTGGAGATAGCCATCAAACGCGCCTTGGAGGAGAAGATGAACAGGGAAAACCCTGAACTGATGAAGCAACTCGCAGAGAAAAAGCAGAAAGACCTCCAGCGACTAAGTGGCATGAATCAGAGCCAACGACTCTCATATCTAGTTCAAAGATACCAGAACACCATGAGCCGGGAATAGCAAAGGTTTTTTCAATCTAAGAGACAGCAAACGGGGTAGGAGACCACGTTTGAAGCACATAGTTCTTGACACAGACCCCGGCGTTGATGACGCCATCGCCTTCTTACTGGCATTCAAGAGCCCAGAGATCAAGGTTGAGGCTGTAACCACCGTCGTGGGTAATGTAAGTCACAGTAAGGCACATACCAACGCAAAGAAGCTGCTGGAGTTCATAGACGCAACAGATATACCTGTCTGTGCAGGCGCAGAGAAGCCATTAATCAGGGTAACGAGTCACGCAGAGGAGTTCCACGGCAAAACAGGGCTAGGTGGAGCAGAGCTACCTGAGCCCAAGATGAAGACCGATCCAAAGCACGCCGTGGAGATGATTCTCGGGAAAGCAGATGAGCTTGGCAAGAAGCTCACACTGGTAGCCATAGGGCCGCTGACCAACATAGCAGCGGCTATTCTCGCTGACCCAGCGCTGCCTGAGAAGGTGGATAAGCTGGTTATCATGGGGGGAGCGTTCAACCTGACCCCATATGGGCTGGGAAACGCCAACGCTGTAGCCGAGTTCAACATATGGCACGATCCAGAGGCAGCGAAGATAGTATTCAACAGCGGGCTACCCATCGTCGCGGCTGGACTAGACACGACAACCCACCCCGAGTACAGGATGAGCACAGAGATGTTCAACGAGATCAAAGAGAAGAAGGATCGTCGATCCCGGCTAGTGGTTGACCTCTGCAGGAGCCTCGTAGAGAAGTTCAACGGCTTCAGCCTCCACGACCCACAGGCAATAGCATACGTGGTGGACCCAACGCTGTTCAGGACCGAGAAATACAAGGTGGATGTCGAGGTACAGGGCGACCTGACGAGGGGAATGACAGTGGTGGAGCGCAGATACTATAGACGAGTCAAGGAAGACGCCAACGTGGATATCATCGTAGAGGCGGACGCGGGTAGGTTCCTGAAGCTGATTATGGATAGGGTTACCGGTGAGTAGTAGTTGGTTGATTTAATCTGCTGCGGCGCCATCAACTGGGACATCAACCTCTTCATGGATCGACTGCCCCGAACAGGTGAAGAAGTCCCAGTAAACATGATACAAAGGGTCTCAGGGGGAACAGCAGCAAACGTAGCGGTCTCGGCTGCGAGAATACTGGGAGAGAACAGGGTTGCCTTCATTGGGGCACTGGGAGAGGACGCAATAGCCGAGCAGCAGATAAGAATACTTGAAGAGGAGGGCGTTGACCCAAGCGGCATCCTGCTGATACCTGAAGAGGAATCAGGACAAGCATACATCAGCATCAGCAAAGAAGGCGCAAACGAGATACACACATACTTCGGCGCAAACCTCCGCATAACCGGAGAACATATGCAGAGCCGTGAACGACTCGACCTCATAAAACAGTCCAAGGTATGCGTCATAATGGACCCACTCATCAATACAGCCAAGAAACTAGCAGAAATCTGCAAAAAGCATGGGGTAAAGGTGATCTGGGACCCCGGCGTCTACGCCGAGGAAGGATTAGAGGCGCTACTGCCCACATTGGTGAACGTGGACTACTTCATACTGAACCACATCGAATACGAAAACCTCCTCGGCACAAGCGACCCAAGACAGGTAATCGACACACTCACCCACTACGTCAAAGACATCAAAGCCATCATCAAACACGGAGCACAAGGCTGCATACTCTGTGAGAACAACGGCGGCACCATAATCCAGATGGAGGCAGTGCCACTACCTGAACTCGGCCTCAAAGTAGTAAACACCGTAGGATGCGGAGACGCCTTCATCGGAGCCTTCGCCTCGGCTCTTGTCGATGGTAAGAGCCACATCGATGTTCTGAGGGAGGCCAGCGCAGCTGGGAGCTACAAGGCGACGCGTATTGAGACCCGCGGCGGACCTACTCGTGAGCAGCTTGATAGACTCATCGAGGTCTGGAGAAAACTCTAGGCGATATATGGGGCGATAAAAACAGCCATTGCGAGAGCCAAGGCTCCAGCCACAACTGCCATGAGGGCGGCGAAACCGAATGGCTTTAAACCAACTTTGGCTATGTCACTGAACTTTACCTTTGAACCTACTCCAACGAAGGCTATTGCAAGGAGGAAGGGGATGAGGCTTGATTTTAAAGCGGTTTGAATCCACATCCAAGCTGGGCTCAGCAGAGGGTTACCCGTTGAGAGATAATTCAGCCCAGCGCAGATCATTGAGTTGATTAAAAACACTACAGCGAAAGTGGGCACCGAGACCTTTGCGGTGTAGTTTCCTTCTCTTGACTCAAATCTGTTGAGGAAATATGTTGAAGCAAACACTATTGGGGCGATCATGAATATCCTGATGGATTTTATTATCAGAGCCGGCTGTATGAAGTCAGGGCTCAGGGCGCTTGCTGCCGCGATCACCTGAGCGGATTCATGGACGCCTGATCCAACCCATATGGCGTAGACTAATGGGTTGCCGAGAAACCAGTTGTATACGGTGTGTTTGTGAAGAGGTATGGGTATAGGAACATGCTGATGAGTCCAAATAATGTGATGCCGCTTATGGCGATGCCTATCTCCTCCTCTTTCGCCTGAATCGCTGGCGCAGTAGCGGCGATGACCGAGGCTCCACAGATGGATGTACCTACTCCGATGAGTATCGCAAGCTTATTGGATAACCCGAGGCGTCTACCCAGAGTTATGCTCGTGAGGAAGGAGAATGTTATTATAACCAATGCGTTGACGGCGCCTATTCCCACCTCAAGCCACACCGAGGCGCTGGTGACGAGCCCCAGTAAAGCAATGGTGAATTTTAGCAGCTGACTGCTGGTGAAGTTAAGCCCGTGTCTGGCGTTGTCAGGGATCTTCACTATGTTAGCCACTATGATGCCGAAGATGAAGCTCCACATGAAGGCGCTGATGGGCTTGTACTGGGTCCAGACGATGAAGCCGAAGAAGGCTATTATCATGGCGATGAAGACGCCTGGGATTAAACCCATAATGTTCTCTATTCTGCTGCTCATTCTTTTCGCCTCGAAGATAGAGCATCAATCATCGAATACAATATAGTGTTTCTTTTACTACTCTTCAGAGGTTAACATGGCTGGCATTGATTAATATTATAAAACACCGAGTCGGTATCCCTTTGACATGAAAGCATATCACTATCAAGACATCGAGAACCAGAACGTACCAGCCCCCGCGGAAAAAGTGAAGATCAGGTGGCTAATCAACGAGAAACAGGGAGCACCAAACTTCGCCATGAGGCGATTCGAGGTACAGCCCGGCGGCAGCACACCGTACCACACCCACGACTGGGAGCACGAGGTCTATGTACTGGAAGGAAACGCCAAGGTGGTCTTAAAGGACGGCGAAGCCGATATCGGCCCCGGCAGCGTCATACTCGTTGAGCCAAACGAAGAGCATAACTTCAAGAACACGGGTGACAAGCCACTTGTTTTCCTCTGCATGATCCCGTTGCAGAAGTAAATCTATTTTCTGAATCTGTACTCTGAGTCCACTTTCTTTATACGTGATTCCTCGAAGACCACTGATGAAGAATATGGTTCAGGGACATCGATATAGAACACCAGTATGTGTTTGTAGTTGTTTTTTACACACCATTCTATATAGCGTCAATCTGTGGAACCATTTGCTAGAAAAGGGGTTAACAAGATGAAGAACCGTCGATCAAAACTCGAAATCTACTTAGATGTACTAAAGGTAATCAAGGATGGCACTACAAAGCCCACAAGGATAATGTATGGCGCGAACCTCTCATGGAAGTTATTGCAGGGAATCCTGAACAGCATGGTTGCGCAGGACCTCATTGAGGAGATCGATGTCTCGGATAGCCGTGATAAGAGGACGAACACAGTCTATCAGGTCACGTCCAAGGGAGACAGCGTTATCAGGTACTTTGACCGTGCGAAGGGACTCATCGAGGTTGATGAGCCAGACTTTAACCCGCTTCAGATTGCCAGGGGAAGATAGCCCCAACTTTTTTCCTTTTTTAATTTATAGTGAGTCCCAGTGGGTGCTGGGTTTAATCTTTTAAACCATGTAAATCACTTTAAACACATGACCGTGTTTAAGATAGCAGTGGCTGATTTCAGCCACGAGACACTGACATTCTGCCCAGAGCCCACTGACCTGAAGGCGTGGGAGGAGGGAGGAATCAAGTATGGACCCGAAACCCTGAACACTGAGGGGGAGGGTAAGACTTACATCAGCGTCTTCAACGAGGCGTTTGAGGATCAGCTGGATTTTGAGCTTGTGGGTATTTTGGACGCTGGCTGGCCTAAGACTACTGGTTATGGTAGCTGGGTGAGTACTGAGGCGTTTGATGTTATTACGGGTAGGATTGTGTCGCGTCTTGGTGAGCTGCGTCAGGTTGATGGTGTGTATCTTTCGCTGCATGGGGCTATGGCTGTGACTAATGTGCCTCGTCCCGAGGCGGAGATTGTGAGGCGTGTCAGGAAGGTGGTGGGTGATGTGCCTATTATGGTGACTTTTGATCTTCACGCCAACGAGGATGTGGAGATGGCTCACGCCGCTGACGGGGTTTTTGTGTTGAAGACGTATCCTCATCTTGACAGCCACATCATGGGACGATGTGCCGGGGAGTGCATGATTAAGACGCTTCGTGGTGAGTTCAAGCCAACCATGGCGTACAGGAAATGCAAGGTGGTCTCCGCCAGCGTATTCCAAGCGTCAGAGTATCCGCCCATGAAGCATGTGTATGATAGGTGCAGGGAGTGGGAGGCGCGGGGAGTGTTTTCGGCTTCTGTGGCACCGGGTTTCGCCTACGCTGATGTGCCTGATCTTGGTGCCAGTGTTTTCGTGGTTACTAATGATGATCATGTGTTGGCGGAGGAGTGTGCTCAGGATATCCATGATTTGATGTGGAGTCTCAGGGGTGAGCTTACCCGGAAGCTGCCGGGCGCTAATGATGGGGTGGCTGAGGTGATGAGGCTCGTGGTGTCTGGTACGAAGCCCATTGTGATAGCGTATCACGATGAGCGGCTGGGTGATGGAACCCATGTGGTGCGGGAGCTGCTTGATCAGGGGGCTGTGAACTGGTGCAGCACGGGTTTAGCTGACCCTGAGAAGCTTCACAGGATGGCTGAGGAGAACAAGGTGGGTGACGTGGTTGATGTTACTCTTGGTGGGTGGCTTCATGAGATGAGTGGAAAGCCAATTCATGTGAAGGG
>CAYTVK010000081.1:0-8207 GCA_964441725.1 uncultured Candidatus Bathyarchaeia archaeon
CCACAACCTTGAATGGGGGAGCTACCTGAAAATGGTGGCGCAAGACAAATACTCCACCGCATCACTGGTTCAGCCATGCCAGTAGTTCACGCGAACGGTATAGAGATCTACTACGAGACACAGGGCTCAGGGAGCCCATTGACGCTTATTAATGGCTGGGGGGGCAACCTGAACAGCTGGAGCCCTATGATGATTAAGTTGCTTTCAGAGAAACACACAGTGGTTATGATGGATAACAGGGGTACTGGGCGCAGCGGCAAACCTGACATACCATACACCATGGATATGATGGTGGCGGACACAGCCGCGGTTCTGGATGATCTTGGGATTGAGAAGACTCACGTGATGGGCTTCAGCATGGGCGGGATTATCACCCAGACCTTTGGGCTCAACTACCCCGAGAGGACCATAAGCCTCGTGCTCTGCGGCACCCAAGCCGGTGGACTGAACAGGATCAGTTCCGATCCTCAGGTGCAGATGGACCTAGCGTTGATCGCTAACCCGTTGCCCGAGATGACTGAGCGGGATAGAACCATCAAGCTGCTATACCTGCTCTACTCGGCTGAATACGTTGAAGCCAACCTGGATGATCTTGTACGGGAGGAGACCTACAGCGAATACCCGACACCAAGCTACGCCCTCAACAGGCAGAGCCAAGCCATCGCCGGCTTCAACAGCTACGGTAGGCTACCCGACATGAAGTTCCCAGTATTGGTGATGACCGGAACTGATGACAAGCTGGTCCCGCCGGAGAACAGCGATATACTGGTAAGCCACATACCTGACGCTGAACTGGTTAAGATACCGGGATGTGGGCATGGATTCCTCAAACAGAAGACAGAGGAATCAGTCGCGCCTATTCTACGGTTCTTGGATAAGGTGGATGGCTAGCTCTCAGCTAGCTTCTTGAAAACCTCTGGCATCATCCTGAAGGTGGTCCACTCATCCATGGCTTTCGCGCCGAGGCTGAAGTAGAACTGCCTGCTTGGCTCATTCCAGTCTATAACGGTCCACTCGACTCTTCCACAGTCCTTCTCTACTGCTATCTTGCATAATTGCTTCAAGAGCCGTGAACCGATCCCGTTGCCCCTGTATTCCTCTGGGACGTAGATGTCTTCAAGCCATAGCGTGGGCTTCGCCTCGAACGTGCTGAATGTGTAGTAGTAGAGTGCAACGCCTAGGTAGGCTGGTCCGACCTCTCCTGTGTTCTCCACCAGTAGACAGTCCCATATCTTGTCCTTGCTGAACCCGTATTTTCTGTACAGCTTCTCTGTTCCCTTGAACTCCAGCTTCTCGTAGACGCTGAGCTGGTAACACAAGTCCAGTATGGTGGGGATGTCTTCCTCTTTTGCTTCTCTTATCTTCCACTTTAAGCCATTAATCTTGGGCATATTAATCCCATAATGAGGGATGCATTGGGCTTTAACGTTAACCGTCTACCTGCCCAGCAGATATTTGGTCAACTCGTATAGGTCCATGTGTTTGGCGTTTCGGTCATAGTTGCCCAGTCTGAATGCGAACTGCACAAAGTAGCCTATGGTGAAAGCGGTGATAACAGTGCCAACTCCCACCGGTCCACCCATCAAGTACCCTATTATGGTTACTGTTACCTCTATGCCTCCTCTAATCTGTCCAACAGGTCTGTCCAGTTTCTGCACAAGTCCAATCATCAACCCGTCTCTCGGTCCAGCCCCCAGCTTAGGGTTCAGATAAAAGAAGCTGGCAACGCCGATCATAGCCATTCCCCCCACCAGCATAGCGGATTGTGCTACCAAATTGTTGTAGACCGGCATGGTCCACCACCCCATTATCACGTCGATGAAGAAACCGATGAAATACATGTTCATCACGGTGCCGAAGCCGGGAGGAAAACCGAGAAACCAGCCAAGAATCAGCACTCCAAGACCTACTAGCTGCGACGCCTGTCCAAAACTCAAACCCAAAATGTTCATTATCCCAATCTGGAAGACACCCCAGCTGCTCATACCTAGATTAGCGTAAAGAATCATAACGGCTCCCAGCGCGAATAAGAACAAGCCAAAATAGAGACTGGGGAGCCTTCTGAGGAAGCTCATCCAGTTCTGGGTCATTCTGGGTTGAATACCACTTTGCCCCCGGTCTTGTCAATGGCTACCTTGAATCCTTTCTCCGCTTCATCAAGGCTGAGCCTGTGGGTTAGCACGCTATCCACGTCCACCAAGCCTCTCACTATGTAGTCTATGCTCTGGGGGAAGTTCTCGGGCTTCGCGTCATAGGCCCCATGTATCTTGAGCTCTCTTCTTACCAGCCACGTCATATCCAGAGGAGCCTCCGCGCCGAATATACCCACAACCGTCACTGTGCCCCTCTTCTTGATGATACGTGTTGCCTGCAAAACCACAGGAGGGGCTCCCACCGCAACAAACGCTACATCGGCGCCGTGTCCCTCCGTTTCCTCCATAACTTTTTCCTCAAGATTCTCATTCTCGATGTTTAGCGTCTCTAATCCCAGTTTTTTGGCTATCTCAAACCTCACCTTATCAACGCTGAGCCCAGTGACAAGTACTCTTGCGCCGCCTAGCTTGAACAGTTGAGCGCTGAACAACCCGATAGGGCCACAGCCTTGAACCACAACATAGTCATCGATCTTGAAAGGCGTTATATCCCTCACGAAGTGCACCGCGTTGCTCAGGGGCTCAACTAGGGCTGCTTGATCGTAGCTCATGGAGTCAGGCACTCTGTGAAGCAGCTTGTAGGGAACAGTTACGTAATCTGCGAATCCACCGTCGGTGTGGATGCCGAAGAGTGTTGAAGCATCGCATAGGTTGCTCATTCCATTTCTGCAGAACTCGCAGACTCCACACGCCTTAACCGACTCAGATAGAACTCTGTCTCCCACCTTGAAGCCCTCTACCTTCACCCCTGTTTCTGTTATTTCTCCCGAGAACTCGTGGCCCAGCACCACTGGTAGCTTCATCTTGCTGTACGCGGATGTGTAGTGGTAGATTCCTAGGTCGCTTCCGCAGATCGCAGCGGATTTTACCTTGATGAGCACCTCGTCTGGCGCTGGCTCAGGCTTGGGAATTTCTTTTACCTCTACACCGGGCATGGGCTTGGTCTTCATTATCGCCTTCAAGGATTATCCCAAATGGGTACTCTGTCGAAGGTCTTAATGTTTTCCCGACTCCAACAAATTATAACAGGGGCAGATCGAAAACACTCCATGGACTGGTTTGAGTTCTTCGAGAGACCAGCTTTTCAAACTCAGACGCAGCAAGCTATCTTCTTCCTTGGGGTTTTTATAATCTTAGGATTAGTCTTCGGGTACACGTTTTCTCGGCTGCGTGGACCGAAAGAAGTATAAGAAAAGTAAAAACCCGAGTAGGTATGGTAGACTGGTTTACGCTTAGCTTTGCAGGATTCATAGTTATTCTAGTACCATACTGGTTATCGCTTGAACACGGTAGATTGGAGGACTGGTTCGGTGCAAATAGTAGACTGGTGGGGAACGCCCTCGGGATTATCAGCGGGTGGGGGTTCTTCGGCTTCTGGATCGGAATATGGATATCCCCACAGACAAGATTCCAGATAGGCTACCTGTTATTCACGGCATGGGGCATCACCTTCACAGCCGTAAATATCGGGGGCTCTCTGCTTCTTCTAGCTCCAGCTGTCTACATCGGTATCAAGGCGGTTACAGAGCTGGGACTAAAGGTCTCAGAGACTCATCGCCCAGATAAACTCGTAACGACTGGTCTCTATGGAGTAGTGAGACACCCCCAGTATCTTGCGGGTATCCTTGGACACTTTGGAGTCTCCCTCTTACTCAGCTCAAGAGACTCGCTTCTCGCCACACCCGTAGTGCTGATAGTGGTGTATATCCTCTGCTGGAAGGAGGAAAGAGAGCTTGTGAAGGAATTTGGACGGCAATACGTCAAGTACCAGAAAGAAGTGCCCATGTTCATCCCCCGAAGATGATATAGGCACAGGCATGAAGAATAGGCATATGAACACCACGGAGACACGCGTCCTAGAGGCAATCGACTACGAAGCGATGTACAGTTTCATCGAGGAACTCATCGCCACCCCCAGCTACGGTGGGTATGAATCCAAGGCACAGGAACTCATGGCAGCCAAACTGGACGAACTGGGGTTAAACGTAGATAAATGGAAAATAGACTTCGATGAACTAATAAAACACCCAGACTTCAGCATGAGCTATGAACGCAAAGAAGGATTGGGCGTGGTGGGAACCACTGGGGTCGATGGGAAAAGTCTCATTCTCTGTGGCCACATTGATACAGTTGCTCCGGGGGACATCGAGAACTGGGATACTCTGCCCCTCAAGGCTACGGTAAAGGGTGGTAAGCTCTATGGACGTGGGACGACGGATATGAAGGCAGCCCTCGCAGGTGCTCTCTACGCTGTCAAGGCAGTTACCGACACAGTCAAACTCGGAGGCAAAATCATATTCGAGAGCGTCATCGGCGAAGAAGACGGAGGCTGCGGAGCACTAGCCACATGTCTCAGAGGATACAGGGCAGACGCAGGCATCGTCATGGAGCCAAGCGAGACTAAGGTAGCCCCAGAGATCGCTGGAGCCATGAGCTTCAAGATAACAGTGCCGGGAAAGTCTGTGCACGCCTGCGTTAAAGACGAGGGCATCAGCGCCATAGAGAAATTCATACTAGTCTATAATGGCTTGATGGAGCTTGAGAAGGAGCGAAACAAGCGATTCACAGACCCATTATACAACCGATACACATCACCCTACGCCATCAGCATCGGCACAGTGAAAGGCGGAGAATGGCCCGGCACAGTGGCAGAGAGCATATCATTTGAAGGCAGGATCGGCGTCGCCGTTGGAGAAAAAGAGGAGACTGCTCGTAGAGAACTGGAGAAAAAGATAGATTCGATAGCTGACTCTGATCCATGGCTTCGAGAGCATAGACCCAAGGTGGAGTGGGTCGGGTACAGCTTCGCATCATCCATGATCCCGGTAGACCACCCGATAGTGCAGGAAATAGGAAAAGCCTACCAAGACGTCACCGGAGAGAAGCCTATTCACGAGGGAATGACATACGCAGCAGACGTCAGGCATATAATCAACATCGCCAAGACACCGACAACAGTATTTGGACCCGGAGACGTCAGGGTGGCCCATGGAGCAAACGAGTATGTGCCAATAGATCAACTGGAGACCATGGTGAAGACACTGGCATTAACCATCATGCGTTTCATTGGCTACGAGGAGTAACACTTGAAGCGAATAGGGTTGATCGTCAACCCCTTTGCGGGTATCGGGGGAAGAGTCGGGTTAAAGGGAAGTGATGGCGTCGAGATAAGGGAGAAGGCTCTTGAGATGGGCGCCATCCCCATGTCCCCCAGCCGCACAGTGGACGCGTTGAAGCAGTTAGCTGATCTAGAGTTCATCATGTATACTTATCCTGGTAAGATGGGAGAAGAGGAAGCAAAGGAAGCGGGATTAAGCCCGATAGTCCTCGGTGAACTCAGAGGAGAATCCACAGCCGATGACACAAAAAGAGCCGCGGCTTTGATGCTCGAACAGGAACTGGATTTACTAGTGTTCTCCGGGGGAGATGGCACCGCACGGGACATCTACTCCGTGGTGGACAAGAAGATACCAGTACTAGGAGTACCGACAGGGGTAAAGGTTCACTCAGGCGTCTACGCTGTAGATCCAAGAAGCGCCGGTGAGTTAATACGACGCTTCATCACGGGTGGCAACGTGGATTTCAAGCTTGAAGAGGTCATGGACATCGATGAGGAAGCCTTCCGTAATAACACGCTTCAGGCTCAGCTTTACGGATACATGAACACCCTCTACGCTGAGGCACTTATTCAGGGAGGTAAGGAGTCCAGCAGAGCCAGCGACGAGTCCAGTGTAATAGGAATCGCTAATGAGATATGCGACGAGATGGAGCCCGAAGTTGTCTATGTGCTGGGTCCGGGAACCACGGTAAAGCCCATCGCTGATAGGCTGAATCTCCCCAAGACCCTGCTGGGAGTAGACGTGGTTAAAGGCATGCAACTGTTGCGTAGCGACGTGAATGAGGCTCAGCTCCTAGAGGCAATCAAAGGGGAAGAGACGCGGCTCATCGTCACAGTGATCGGTGGGCAGGGCTTCGTCTTCGGCAGGGGAAACCAGCAGATAAGCCCCAGGGTAATCAGGGAGATCGGGCGAGAGAACATTATCATCATCGCCACACCGGAGAAACTCGCTGCACTCAGGGGGCGTCCGCTGCGTGTTGACACGGGTGACCATGCGCTTGACGAAGAATTGAAGGGCTACTACAAGGTACATACAGGGTATGGGCGGCGAACCCTCTACAAGGTTGCCTGAGGAGTTATCTGGGAGAATCAGCGGCTACGTTTTTTCTCGTCATCCTTACCATGAGAGCCAAGCTGAGATTCATGTCTTAACTCATCAAGTTGAGCCAACTCTGTATCTAAAGATCAGAAGGGATCACTCAAAGCGCTTGTTGAGAGAGTATGATATGCTTAAATGGATCAATCAACGGGTGCCGACGCCAGAGCCACTGTATTACGGCGAGGAAGACTCGACAGAGTACCTGCTAACCTCAGAGGTCGCGGGAACCCCAGTCTACCAAGTAGCAAAAGATGAACGTGAGACCGCTATCATTATACTAGCGGAGACCCTCAAGTCCATCCACAGCCTCGACACATCTGGATGTCCAGTGGATACCTCAATCGATAACTGGCTACTGAGACTGGGCGCAGAAGGTGTAGACATTTCCTCTCTGGAGGCTTGTAGGCCGCAGGAGTCTCATGTTTTCACGCATGGCGACTATTGTCTTCCTAACATCATTATCAGGGATGGCAGGTTATCTGGTGTTATCGACTGGGATTACGCTGGGCTGGCTGACCCCTACATTGATTTCGCCTCGTGTCTATGGTCTATCAGGTATAACTTCGGTGAGATTGAATCTGATGAATCATTAATTCCATTATTCTTGGAGACCTATGGCGTGGAGATCAATCCAGAGAAGTACGAGTTCTATCAGCGATTAAGAGACTTGACTCCATGACGTATCTAAGTGATTACTGGATAAATTGCTTAAGAGTCCGGCTTTGATCCCTTGAATCACCGATAACATGCCGCTTTTTTACACTAATTCAGATCGAAGAGAAGCTGTCTTTGGGCTGGGTTTGTGATTGGAGCCACTTTTAGAGCCGGGACGCGTTGACCCCTCTCCCCCTACTCTATTTTGGCTTGTATGGTCCGAGGTATTCTTCTTGGAGAATATTCCCGCCGTCGATAACTATCTCACTACCCGTCAGATAACTCGACTCATCAGAAGCCAAAAACAGTACAAGGTTACCGATATCCTCAGGAGACCCCTGCCTACCCATAGGAATCTTGTAGCCGAACTCCCTCATGGCCTTCTCAGCGTCTGCGTCTCCCTCGCTACCCCTGAGACCGAAAGCGCTTGGACTGTAAATGTAGCCGGGCAGTATGGTGTTCACGTTGATGCCGTATTGGGCTGTCTCCAATGCGAGGGCTTTTGTGAATCCCACGACAGCCGCCTTGGTAGCCCCGTACGCGGTCTGGCCGCCTCCCGGTGCTCCTACCATTGGCCCTGTTACGCTGCTCATGCTGATGATCTTGCCATATCTTCGCTCCATCATGCCCGGTAGTACTGCTTTGCTGCAGCGGAACATCCCGAATACGTTGATGTCGAATATGCGCTTCATGAATGCTTCATCCATCTCCACCAGCTTTCTCCGCGGATAGATGCCTGCGTTATTAACGAGGATGTCAACCCTCCCAATCTCCTCAAAGACCTGCTTCACCTGATCCGGGTCAGTTACATCCATTACTTTCCACGTTGCACCATGCCCGGTGCTCTCAGCGGTCGCCGCTACCTTCTCACTGATGTCTGTGAGGACAACCTTTGCTCCGTGCTCAGCCAGCGCCTTGCTAATACCAGCTCCGATTCCCTGCATCGCGCCGGTGACTACCGCTGTTTTTCCTTCCAGTCGATTCATTTCTGCTTCTCCTTCTTCTTGTATGCTCTCCAGCTCATAGCCCAGAGGTCTGGGTCATTAAAGCCATCCCACTCGATCTTGTGGATGCTGCTGTTGTGGGGCGCTGACTTTACAAGCTTAGGGTCACTATAAGCCTCCTCACTCACCTTCTCAAGCACAGCGCACCAATAGTCTATATCCGCCTTGCTGTAGGTCTC
>CAYTVK010000082.1:0-5448 GCA_964441725.1 uncultured Candidatus Bathyarchaeia archaeon
CTGGGAGAAAGCTAAACGTGGATCTCAGCGAGGAAGCAGGAGTTCGCTCCATTGACGACCTCGTCGAGCGCCTCAGAGATAGAGCTGAGAAGACGCCAAAAGGTGGATGGGTTCTCGGATACCAAGAGGATGATAGTAAACTTGCCGAGAAAAGACACCCAACGAGGTGGGAATTGGATAGGGCAAGTACAGAACATCCTATAATAATCTCAACAGTTGGAGGACACTTCAGCATCGCCAACAGTAAGGCATTCGAACTCGCAGGGATAACAAAAACCATGAAAGACCCAGTAGGGGGTAAATTTGATCGGGATAATAAAGGCGAGATCACTGGGGGTCTCCATGAGACAGCTATCGACAGGATACTTCCCGCGGAGGTATCTATTCCAACCCGTGAGCAGTCACTTGAAGGGGCACGTGAGATACTCTCAGAATGCGCTGAGGTTGGGCTCACATGCGTTTATGATACAGTTGAGCAGTCTCAGATGAGAGCAGCCTTAGACCTTGCAAACAGAGGAATTCTCCCCATCAGAGTGAGAATGGATGTAATGATAGATTATTTCCCGGAACTTCAAAAACTGGGCATCTACCGTGGACTGGGTGATGACTGGCTGAGAATCTGTGGACTCAAATTCTTCTTCGATGGAGCCATCTCAGCCCGAACAGCGGCAGTGACTGAGGAATACTTGAACAAACCGGGCTTCTTTGGCGTGATGGCCACAACCCGCGAGATAGCGACCAAGAAGATCATGGACGCATATAAAGAAGGATACAGGATTTCGGCTCACGCCAACGGCGACAGAGCTATTGAGATGTACCTCGACATCATGGAGGAAGCGCAGAAAAAGTATCCACGCAAAGGTCCGAGAAACAGAGACATCCACTGCACAGTGATAACCCCGAAACTCGTTGAACGCATCAAAAAACTGGGCATACTGCCAACTATCTTCGGGCCTTATGTTTACTATCATGGAGACAAGCTCATTCCAGCATTCGGTGAAGAACGCTTAGAGAGAATGTTCGCGGCTCGATCATTCTTGGACGCAAGCGTAAAGATAGCTGCTCACAGCGATCATCCATGTGCACCATATCCCCCATTGATGGCTATATATGGACTTGTGAACAGGAAGACTAAATCTGGGAAACCCATTGGTCAAAGCCAGAAAATCAGCGTAACAGAAGCACTGAAACTCTATACGGTTAACTCAGCTTACCAGCAACTCGACGAGGATAAGCTAGGAAGTATTGAGGAGGGAAAACTGGCCGATGTGGTTGTCTTGGGTGAGGACATCCTAACAATCAACCCGGAGAAGATCAAGGACATACCCATAGAGATGACGATAATAAACGGCGAGGTTGTCTACCAGCGTTAAACCAGTTTGATTGAGGCGAGGACAGTGTTAATGATCTGTTTTCGCCTCTGCTGATTAAATCGTCGAGTGTTCTCGATCTGCCACGGGAAACCTATCCGAGGCGGCTTTGTATCCTGATAGTTAGTTATCAAGCTGATGATCTGGGTAATCTGATTAATCGGAGTATTGGACTCGTGAAGCAGAAGAGTCAGATTGGTGATTAACTCATCCCTGTGACCATAATCGACAAAGCTCTCCACGAGGGCAGAGAGATGATCAAGTTTTAGGTCGATATTCGTCTGCACCTGCTGCATATGTTTGCTCCATGTGCCAGTTATATCCTGTCGCACAAGGCTTGTCTCAGCGTAGTCTCTGAGGTTTCTATAGCCAAGGTAAAACGCTGCGCAGATGAGAACCCATTCTCCCACTGTGAGAAACTGGGGGTTGATTCCACTCAGCTCAAACAAGTAATGCCTGATGAAGAACAAATAGTACAGGACAGAGAAATTGATCAAAGCTACCTGTGGCAGTTTCTCCCCAACATTATTACTAAGGTATCGTAGATAGCTGTTCGGATTATTTGCTCCCAAGCCAGTTAGAGCCATAACCGATGTAAGCGCCGTTGCTAAGATGATTATATTGTTTATAGGCTCAGCGAGCCCCGCCCGTAGTATAGGGTCCAATATCCCCATGTAGGGGTTATTCTGTATAGTAGCCTCAAGCGCAGGATACATGGTCATCCAAGTCTGACTCCCTAAATAACCCACCATCAGAATGTATAGACTGGTGGCAATGGGTTCAAAGAGGTAGTTTATCTCACGAACACTAACAGTGACAATCTTCTGAACAAGAGAAAGTATCGAAGAATAGAGTAGAAAAGCCGTGATCGGCTTAACCCAGATGGGAACCGCCGACCAGTCCGCTAAGAAGTACAGAGCCCCTGTGATACTCAGAGTGTGAAGACCCTCTGATAAAGGTTCAATGATGGCGCCTACAAGCATATGATCAACGAGTAGTGAGAGATATCGCAGCAAGAGCAACACTAGGAAGGGTACTCCAAGGAAGCTGAGGTCTAGCTGAGAAGAAGAGCCGATGAAATCAAGAGGAATGGTTGTTTTCTGTAGTATCAGGAACCATACAGTCAGGATAATGGATACCAGATATGCCACGGTGGGTGCGGCGATCTCTCTAACTGTTTTCTGCATCATGTGCCTCCCTGTATCGTATCATGGCGTGATAGAATCTAGTATAATGTTCCCTGTTTATCATATGTAGGCTGTAGTTTGCTTCCTCAAACAGGGATACAAGCTCCCATAGAGATTCATGGGTCTCCTCAGGTGCAAGTGCTCTAAGATAATCGTAGAGCTCACGGGCGGTGAAGTTGTCCTTGATTCGTTCAAACTGTTCGCGGGCTTCCTTGAAGCGGTTGTTGAAGAGCCTTATTATTTCCTCACGATACTCAACGATCTTGATCTTTAGGCTCGTCTGGAGCATCTCAGCATTGTTTACGAGCTTTACTTCGTGTACACCTAATTCGAGTTTCGTCGAGAACGATACAGCCCCATTCTCATCTGTTAGTCCGCTGAATAACTCTGCATCATCTACAGTGAAGGTTAACTGCTGTCCATGCATAGGAATCCCCTCTGTTGATACCATCTTACCCTCAAATAGCAAAGGCCCAGTGTCCCAGACAGGAGGAAGCCCCAACTCAATCCGAGGCAGACGCATCGATAATCGCAATGAACCATTCTCATTCACAACCTCAGGAGCCACCAAAGGCTCAAGACTCTTCTGCCTTTGACCACGGAGATAAATCAGCCCAGCTACGCAGCCTACCAGTAATATTAGAGTAGCCAAAGGCAGTAATGGAAACTGATTTGGTGCGATGATGTTGATGACTTGACTCGCCGAGGAGTACAGATAATCCCCTTGCCCAATGTAGTATGCTCTTAGTGTAATCGTGCCTTTTGTGTTAGGTAGTTTTAGATTGGTCTCTGCCTCTCCTTGGGGATTTGTCTTGACGAGATTGAATGAAGTATGATTACTGTACCTGTATGTTATGTTCACCATCTGCCCGGTTAAGGGCTGACTCCTGTCATCCAGCAACCTCACAGAGACACCAATACTTGTATCTCCCTGAGCGGAGTTGGGTGCCTTAAGAGCCAGAGAAGTCTTGGCCTTCACGTATGCGAATGAGTTTGTCTTCTCTTCGACGCTTCGGATAGATACACTCATGGGCGTTGGACCAAGCGAGGTCTCGACTGGAATGCTCTGAGTTATGAAGAACTCACCTGCATCGTTCGTTACACTACTGGTATCTTCACCAAGCAGGCTCAATGTTATGGGCTCATTTACTCCCGGTATGGGCCCAGCCTGAACCTTACCGCGTATAGTCGATCTCTCGCCACGGGTGAGAACTGTCTCAGGTGGGAAAGTTGCCTGGTATGATACAGAGTCGATCACAGCCGAGTTGGTTGAACCATAGGAGTACTCCGAACCATCCCAGCTGAAGGTAACCTCGATTGTACCTGGGGGAGAGGTATCTGTGATTTTGATCTGCCCCTTATCGTTTGTTACTCTCTTAAAGCTCTCTGAACCCACATCAACAACGCATTCCGCGTCAGTTATACTGGTATTAGTCTTTGAATTAACAAGAGTAGCCGAGAAGGAGTATGGTTTACCCGCTATAACGACTGATGGAGCTTCTATGATGAAAGATGTCTCTGTGTACGCTACGATCGGCGGGTCGCTCCATGAATCCATATAGGTTTCATCACCGATAGTGTGGACATCAATCATGTATTCTCCACCAGGCAGATTTGCTGGAAAAATACATGTAATATTATAGAAGCCATCATCAACTATTCCTCGCCCAGCCAGTACACCTGCCTCTGTCTTATTTTGCTTAAGATAGACCAGCACATCGAGACCAGTAACAGAGTTGGACATCTCATCCATTACAGTGCCCGCTACTGTGAACTCGCCTCCAACGGACACAACCTCATCCTGATAAGTGATGTTGGTAAAAGTGGGCATCATACCATGACTCTGATTGACCTCTGGCTTTGCAGTTGGTGTAGCATCGAATATTACCCAGCCAAGCTCATTAAACAAGACCTCCGTGTAGGCGTGAGCCTGAGAGGCATCAACATACTGAATCTCTACTTCGGGGTTAATTAGCCAGCCAGTGACAAGACGAGCAGGAAGCCCAATGCTTCTCGCCAAGAGGGTTAAAGCCGATGCGTAATCTGTACATATTCCCTGTTTCTCGTAGAAAAGGAACCAGACAACAGAGTCAACATTGGGCGGAGCGTCTGCAGCCGACAAATTGTAGGGATAATTTGTTTTCAGGTACTCGCTTAGAGAGTTCATCTTATCATATGGGGTTGAATCGTACATGGTGATCTGTTCAGCGAGAGGTTTAAGCCGGGCTTCAAGCGTATCCGGTATTTGAACATAAGGCGCAACCACGTAAGGCTCAGCGTTTATCAGAGTCGTTTCTGAGAAATTGTACTCGTTTCCAATCACTTGATAGGGAGCTACCAAAGTGTCATTGGTCTTGAAGAGTTTTTGATCCGGATAATAAGTCAAAGGATCATACGCGTTTAACTGAACAGGGTTCTGGGGACCCGGAATATACCAATCAAAACCACTGCTTGACTCAATGATATAACTATTCTCCGTCACCGAATCGTACCCAGTAACCGAGTCCTGAATAACCTGCCCATCATACTCAATGGGCAAACCCTGAGTGAGGAACCAAGAACCATTATAATACTCACCTACACCATCACGAAGATAACAAGAACCAGTAATGCCGTAGATTGTAAAGACATGTTCTCTTGAAACTTCAGAGTCCTTTGGGTAATCAAAATTAAGATCATTAAATGGATTATCACCCTGTGTCAGATTCAGGTCAGGGATCTGATCAATCATATCAGCGATATCCGCGGGGGGAGTAGCGTCGAATATAATCCAGCCAAGGTCCTTGAAGGGAATCTCTGTAAATGCATGGCTCTGAATGGGATAAACATCCTGAATAGGAGATGTAGGGTCAATATAGTAGCCTCCTACGAGTCTGGCTGAGAAGCCGAGG
>CAYTVK010000082.1:5458-8193 GCA_964441725.1 uncultured Candidatus Bathyarchaeia archaeon
CTCCGTGTAAGCATTACAAGAGCTGTATTGAAGTGGCTGCAGACTCCTTCACCTGAATCGAATAGAAAGTACTCAAGAGGGTCTACCCCTGGTGGGGGATCAGGGCATGATAAATTATAATCGTAGTGTGCCTTAAGGTAGTTTTCTAGGGCTGATATTGCCTCGTAGTCTGTCGTGGTGTCGTTTGTGATCGCCGTTGCGAGTGATTTGAGTTCATCATCGAGATAATCAGGTACTTCAAGGTATTGAGGTATTTCCTCTACCTTAGAAGCATTCATCAAGGCGTCACTGTACTTGTAGAGAATATACTCAACATCATAGGCGCCTGGAACATCAGGCACCTGAAATATCTGCTGATCCTCGAAAAATCGAGCAGGATCACTTAGATTTAGATAAATTGGGTTCTGAGGCGTCGGTAGGTAACCCATGGTATCCGCGAGAGGCGTAATGGTAATGTTATACTGATTGTAATCAGTCCAAAGGTCCACGCCGAGATTCAACGTCTCTCCATTATAGGTCACCGATTGAGACAGCGATGAATCCCATGTACCGCTATAATAATCATCATAAGTCTGAAGCCTGAGATACGGTGTGTGGGTCTCCCCAGTTATCTGGAGAAGGGGTTCTGAGTTAGCGCTGCCAATGTCGATGTTTGGGACCTCTAGGCTTGTCTGCTCGGGATTAATTGACATATCAATTTTGGGCAACTCAAAGGGAATGTCCGGTCTCTCGAAGTTATTTATAGACGGGACCTGATTGAGTGAATAAATCGAATACGAGATCAACACAATGCCCAGAATAGTACAGGCTAACATCACTAGGGTCTTGGTTTGCCTGTACATGTATTCACCAATTCTTTGGTTGATCCAAGCGATATAAGAGTTCTAGAATAGAGACACATAGAAACAAGACAGATAAGAAATAGGGAGGTTAACCCCATCTATCACGAATATATTCAGAGGCTTCGCTGATTGTGAAAGGCCGCGAAGTATTACCTGTACGCACATAGAATTCCTGTTTTCCGTTATTATTTAGGAACGCGGGTTTGGGACTTGGAAGAACATTAACTTGACAGAGGTCCTTACCCAGAACATTGTGGAAAACTATTCCGATGTATGGGAGATAATAGTTTCCGATGCAGTTTGAGATGAGTCCTAGAAGATGATTCTCGAATCCATCCCGATTCTGGTGACGAATAACAAGGTAATCATTCTCAATACCAATAACCTCTTTCTCATCAGATAACCCAATGAGTAAGGTACCTCCCTCGGCGTTAAGAAACGCACAAAGGGTTTTCAACACGACGCATTCAAGGCCTTGATTAACTTGCTTTGTGTTCAAATCATATCTAAGGCTGGATTTGAATTCGAGATGCTGGCTTTCATCAAGGTTAAGCAATTCAAAGATATCATCTACAGCCTCCGAGTGTATATTCTTTAAACTCTCAATAAGCTCGGGCTGTCTATTCGCTATGTCTGTGAGGCTTACAATGCCTGTTAAGGCGTCATCTTGGATCACGGCGAGCTTCTTGATCTTCATTCGCTGCATCGTAAGACACGCTTCCTCGATGGATGTATCGGGTGAACAGGTCACTATTTCAGGAGTCATGATATCGGCAACTGTTACTTTACGGGGATCACGCCCGACGGCTACGATTCTCGTTAGAATATCTTTCTCAGTCAAAATGCCCACGGGTTTATCATCGGCGTAAACGATGACGCTGCTTATCCCATGGTTTACCATTATCCTGGCAGCTGATTCAATGGTTTGATCAGGACTGATAGTAACAATGTTAGGAGTCATAACTTCGTATACAGAGGATATCATGGTTTAGTGAACCGCCACTGTTGGCTGTTGGTCAAACATGATAAGGGATTTATGGAACACTGCAAGCGGTTATAGCTTCATGACCTCCCAGCGCTCCGAGGCAAGGTTGTATTTCCATTTTTGATCATTTTCTTCAAAGCTAATGTGAAACTCGTATAATCGCTCTACCATCTCTATGGCTGCCTTAACCTCTGGTTGTTCAAAATTCATGGTCTTAGTCTTTCTCAGAGTATTCAGAACCGCCAAGCAGCCGGGGGAAAACCTTAGACCATATTCCCCTATCTTAACGGGAAAGCTCCGGCACATCAGTGGTCGTTCATCGTAGATATTGCACAGATTATCATGCAGATGGATGCAGATGTTCTCTGTATGCTGATAGGTAAATATTGTCATAGGCGAGGTAATGCCTCTACCGAGATGTGGTCTCACTTTATCGTCTGGAAACAAGTGAACCTCATCTGGGAACAGGGTTAGGCCAGATTCTTCGTCCCCTGTTCTTAGATGGCTGCAGCATCGTCCACATTTTACGCATTCATCCACGGTTAACACCAGACATATGGAAACTCGTTGCTGCGGCTATAGAAGGTTACGGACAACATGAAAGAGTAAATACAGGTGAGTTGGATGACTCTACATGAGTATACTGCCTATAATCGATGTTCATGCTCATTTAACCTCATATAGGTTTCAGAAGACGATTCAGTCTGGCAGCGACTGGCATGGAATGACTAAAGAGGATGGTGAACTTGACAACCTGAAGAACCTCTGGAGCCCGGAACGAAGAATCGAGGAAATGAAACGTCTTGGCATCGATAAACAACTTGTTTCTCCCACTGATTGCTTCTACCAGTACAATCGAGAACCTAAAGTAACAGCGAGGATAGCCGAGGAATGCAATGCCGAGATAT
>CAYTVK010000083.1:0-6237 GCA_964441725.1 uncultured Candidatus Bathyarchaeia archaeon
TTCCTCCCAGACTCCGATAAATTGACCGTAAAAGGTCAACTACCTTCTCTTCTTGAATTATTCATATATCCTAAAACCCTCATAGCAGATGAATCCGTCAACAACATAGTCACCGTACAGCTTCTGGATGAACAAAGAAACCCAGTTGAGACAAGATATGACATTGAAATCTACCTTACTAGCACCAATATCGATGTAGGTACTGTCCCTACCTCTGTAACAATACCAATGGGAAAGAGCTATGCCACAGCTCCCTTCACAACGACCAAAACGGCTGGGGAAACCACAATACTGGCGTCCATGATGGGGGTTGAGCCCTCCGAGAAGGACGTGAAAACAGTTACTAAGTTAATGAACATGACCCTCGTTACCCCCATCACTATAAGAGTGAATCAGACTTTCTTCGTCCAAGTGGAACTCTCAAGCGGAGACTTACCTGTCTCTGATGCTAATATCGAGTGGACCGCCCTCGGTGGAGTCATCTTGTATGAAGAGAATTCAACAGACGAATCAGGTGTAGCTAGGATACAGATTGTTCAGAAATATGATACCTTACGACTGAAGGCTGTAGCTACAAAGACAGGGTATGAAATGAAGGATGTCCAGAAGAATATTCAGATAACACAGGACATAGAGAAAAAAGAGCTGACAGTTAACCTCTTGGGAAGAGACGTGCCCGTTTTCCAGATACTCATAGCTTTGGCGGTTCTAATCGCAGTAGTTCTAGCTGCCTATGTATACATCAAGTATAGAAAATCGCGCGAGGATGAACCAGAAGATTTGGAGATATACACTTAAGGTTCTATCTGAAGCCCTTTTTCATTGATAGTGTATTTTAGGGTTTTTCGTGAGTGATTTGTTCCGCGCATTTTCGTGATTCTGAGTTGTCGCTTCAGACTTCCCGATTCATCATAGAAGTGCTCCATCAGCATGATGCCATCTGCGACGAATTCCTCAATGCTCTCCCCTATTCTATTGCTATTCCATGGAATGTCTGTGATAGCGATGGTTGTGCAGCCTGTCTTCAGAATCAACCTGTAAAGCAGTCTAATAAGGTGTCTTTTCTCAAACTCTGTTTCAAGCCCCATCGCCATAGCCGCGATACTATCCACAACCAGACGTCTAGCCCTCAGAGTAGTGATTGCCTCAAATATCTGATTTAGCGCCGACTGCACCTCGGTCTCGCTCCCGATGCTGAGGTCAGGGACTTCAATTTTTCTTCGCCTGATGAGAGGCTCAAAGTCAATGCCGAATTTTTTCATATCTGTTATGAGTCTTTTACGTGTCTCGGCGAAACAGGCGTAAACACCTGGTTCATCTAGTAGAGCGCCTTCGTATATGAAATTTGATGAGAGTATTGTTTTACCCGCACCAGGATTTCCAGCTAATAAAATCATACTGTTTCTCAGGAACCCACCATCGAGCAATGTATCCAGCTCATGGTTTCCTGTGGATATTCTCTCACTCATTATCATCCATCTCTAAGTCAAATGTGGGTGCTCTAAGCACATTGGGTAATGCCTCAGCTCTTTTTAGTTCCATTATTATCAGATTTCTCAACCATTCACTTACATTAAGTCCCTCCCGTACTGACATCTGAACTACAATATCCCTGATTCTCGGCGTGACCCTCGTAGCTAAGAGCACTGTTTTAGGAGTTCCTGTTTTTTGAGGCATTTTTACTTCCCTTCAGTTGTTTTTGTATGATTTAAAGAGTGTGCTATGATTCGTAAACCATACAGTGAAAAGTTATCTGTTATTATATATAAAAATATTCTCGGTTTATAAAAATCCTAAAAATGTTAATTATACTATTCACAATAGTTATGAAAAATATTCTCTACGAATTAATAGTATTCTATATATCCCTTTAATGCATCTCTAATATATTCGTCAAATTTCTTATTTCTGTCTTTTTCATATTTTCTATTTATTTTTTTATGGAGGCGTTCAAGAATCAAATCTTCTATACCTCTTGCGCTGTCCCCAAATATGTCTTCCAGTTCGCAACTGAAAACATCAGAACACTCAAGAATATTGGCTCTCTTGAATGACGTGTTCAATTCTAGAAAGTTTAACACTACTTTACTGAATGCGAGAACTTCTTCGATGCAATCAAGAAGAATTTCTCTGAATTCCTCTACTTTCTTTATTGATAGAGGTAGATCCAGATCATGTAACTCGGTTATCTCGGAGGTCATATTTTTTTCTCCACATCTTGATGCGAGTACTGACTATCCAATAATTTCACGCGATTCTGGATGTATTCAAGAACCTTTTCCTGAGTATACTTGAGGTCCTCCTTCTGCTGCCTAATATTATCCGCAATAACCTTCAGCAGTTCTTCTGGATCAAAAGGTTTCACAAGATAAGCATCGGCTTTCTCATTCACTGATTTTATCGCAGTCTCTGTGTCTGGAAACCCTGTGAGAATAATCTTCTTCATTCTGGGGGCGCATTCATTGATTTTTGATAGAAGCTGTATCCCAGTCATATCAGGGAGTTTAATATCCAGTAACACAAGATTGTAGATATGGTTCTGAATCTTGATTTCAGCTTCCTGTCCGTTCTTAGCCACATCAAGTATGTACCCTTCGCTTTCTAGGATACTTACCATGGACTCGCGCAGTGCATCGTCGTCATCTACAATTAATATCTTATCGAAGGTAGTCACTGCTTATCCCCTTGTTTACGCTGAACTCGTGGTGAGTAAATTAAAGGATTCTAGATCAAAAATACAGGGCACTACACAGGATTTTTACCCTGTTTTATGATTCTCTTTTCGTCACTTGTCGTTATTTCCCCCGGTTTTAGCCTTTCTGCTCGATAAGATTTAAATTATGCAAGGTTTTCACATTACAAAGTAATATAGAATTCTGGTGTTTTGCATCTTGGCAAATGTTGAGAATTGTTATCCAAAATGCCGAACCTTCAACTGCACGAAGAGGGCTTTGACTTTCAGGGGAAGAACGGCCTGGTGCAATTGGACTAGCGAGCCATGTGACCCAAAAGATTGCACATATGCTATGTGCCATAAAAGACAGCTTCTGGAGAATGGAGTCTGCGGTCTTACAGTTAAGCGTAGGACTCAGGACGAGATTAGGCCGGAAGATATGTTTAAGGAGGAGATCCCTGTTAGGGGTAAATTAGCGAGAAAGACTGGTGAAAAGACCATCTTCTAGCTGGTTATGGCTGACTAATTTGAATCACACTTTGAAGGCGCATTTGCAGGGAAAACTATCTGACGAGTTAATTGAACATGTTCCATCTAGTTTTGATGTCCTCGGCTCCAAAGGCGAAGCTGTAGCTATTATTGAGATACCTGATGATCTTCAAGATTATGAAGGAGTTATCGCAGAAACGCTGATGCAGGTTCATAAGAATGTGAAAAGTGTCTTGGCAAAGTCCTCTGAGAGATATGGTGAGCTACGTCTCAGGGATTATAGATTGATAGCAGGTGACCCTGATACTGAGATTATTCACAAGGAATCAGGGTGTCGTTTCAAACTTGATCCCCGTGTTACATATTTTTCTGCTAGAGAAAGCTCCGAGCGTGAAAGGATATGCAGTCAGGTTACAGGTACGGAAGATGTCTTGGTGATGTTCAGTGGAATAGGCCCTTTTCCAATTTGTATCGCTAGACATAATGTTGAGGTTAAATGCACTGGGATTGAGCTTAACGAGGAAGCGCACGAGTACTGTTTAGAAAACATTAAACTGAATAAGGTTCAGGACCGTGTAACAGCGATTTTGGGGGATGTTAGGGAAATTTGTCCAAGGCTTGGCAAACAGTATGACAGGGTCTTGACTCCTCTCCCTAAGGGCGCCTATCTTTTTCTGGATGTTACCATACCCGTGGTTAAGCCAGGTGGTATTCTGCATTTTTATCACTGGGCTTCTAATGATGACCCATACAGTGCTACTTTCAAGCTTGTAGAATCCGCTGCCGAAGAGTATGGTCGTAAATGCGTTTTCAAAGGTGGTGTCAGAGTCTCAAAATATAGTCCCGGCGTGTCAAAGGTTCGGATTGATGTTCAGATCAATTAATGTGATATGTATACTTTGGGTTTCGATACTATGCTGATTTCTTTGCCACACTCTGGGCAAAATTCTCCGAGAAAATGAAGGCGCTTACCGCAGTATCTGCAGTATTTCATGGTCTCTGATCTGCGCTTCTTTAATGTGCCCCCGCATTGGCTGCAAAATAACGAGTCAAAAGGCATCGCTGCTCCACATCGTCTGCAGACTTTCTCGTAGCCTACTATTTTGTCTGGTGCCATCATTGGTTTCTCGATTGTTTGTTCTGGCTCTTGATATTCTGGTTCTTCTGGGAGAAATCCTACTCCGCCGCCTATTATGGCTCCGACGAATAGTCCGGGTAGGATTGTGAGTGTTAGGTTTGATATTATCTCGCTTATCACTGGGATGGCTGCTGTTGTGGGACCGGCTATGACGTTTGATTTGAAGAAGCCGTATCCAAATAGAAATGATATTGCGCCAATGAACACTGCTACGCTCATGCTTACGTAGACATATTTTCCTCTTCCTTTGATTAGTTCGGTTATGAAACCTGATACCGAGGCGCATATGAATCCGCATGCTGTAAGCATTAGGACGTAGCCTGAGCCTATGGGTAAGAAGTGGAGTACTGCGTTTACGAGGGAGATTAACGATATTAATGTGAGTCCTGTGAATGGTACTATCCAAAGCAAAGGCTGTTCTATGTCATCGATAGTACGCAGTATGTCTCCCCCATCCATATGCATGATTTGATTGCCTGTTTCAATTATGCTTTATTTCTTGTATTATATTTGTAAACATCAATATGCATATGAGATGTTTTTTGCTTGTATGTTACTCTTATTACTTGAGAGTATTTACAGAATACAATCAAAACCGATGAAAAAAATAACGATATTTGCATTAATAATAAAACACGATATGTCAAATGATTAATAATATAAAGAGGTCACTTGTCATCCTCGTCTTTTTCCTCTTCCTCATTCTCGTCATCGAAATCAAATTCGGTGTCGAGATCTAGAGGTGTGTCGAGGGGTACTGGCGGTGGCGTAGTGGCCATTGTGTATCCGATCCAGAGCACGATAAAGAGTATCATGTAAACCGCTAGATAGACTGGTAACTTGACTGCCCAATCAGCTGGGATGGGTAAGTAGCCGAATATCCATGCGAGGTATCCTGCCATTATGGCGAGTGTTATTATCATTATTGTGTAGCCTAGGGATTTATCATCCAATTTTGTTTCACTAGAATACAATGATACTTGTTCTTATTTTATTATTTTCCTTTAATTCCCATTATTTTAGCTTACTTTTGAGCTCAACTTCTAATATTCCTTTATTACTTTTATGAGTAGGAAAATTATGAATGAATTTATATGTGAGATCAATGCTACTGAGCATCAACTTGATGTGTAAGGTGACGTTTTTTGAATAACGTATTTATCAATGAGCTGGGTCGTAAGGCGGTTATTGACCAGCAACTAGAGATAGTTGAAAGAAAGGGTCTTGGGCACCCGGACACGATCTGCGACTCCGTAATGAACCAGATATCCATCGACTTGTCTAAAGAGTATTTGAAGAGATTCGATACTGTGCTCCACCACAACGTGGACAAGAGTCTGCTCGCAGCAGGCGTTGCAGTACCAGACTATAAGGGAGGAAAAATATTCCAGCCCATGAAGTTCATCTTCGGTGATAGGGCTACTTTCAAGGTAGGGAATGATGAGATACCTGTTGATGATATAGCTAAGAAAAGCGCAGGTGACTGGCTCAAGAAAAACCTACGATTCGTGGACCCAGAGAAGAATGTGGTTTATCAGAGCGAGATAAAACCAGGGTCTATGGCTCTTACTGATATTTTTGATAGAAAGGGGGAATACCTCGGGGCAAATGATACATCAGCAGCTGTAGGTTATGCGCCTTTTACACCAACAGAGAAGATTATTCTTGACCTTGAGATGTACTTGAACTCCTCTGGCTTCAAGAAGAGCTACCCTGAGTCAGGTGAGGATATTAAACTCATGGGGCTTAGGAAAAATGGTCATCTTAACATAACCGTGGCGATGGCTATGGTTGACCGCTTCATAGATAGCGAGAACGATTATTTCAAGAAGCGAGATGAGGTTTATGACGCCATCAACGAGTTCGTGGATAGTAAGTATGGGTTCTATAAGGTTTCTATAGATCTGAATGCGCTTGATGTAAGGGGCAGAGATAT
>CAYTVK010000083.1:6247-8180 GCA_964441725.1 uncultured Candidatus Bathyarchaeia archaeon
TCACTGTGACTGGTACCAGCGCGGAAGCTGGGGATTCTGGTCAGGTGGGAAGAGGAAACAATGTTGTAGGAGTCATACCCTTAAATCGTCCCATGAGCAGTGAGGCGGCTGCTGGGAAGAACCCAGTAAGTCACGTCGGTAAGATATACAACGCGTTATGCTACCGGGTCGCTAACAGGGTTATGGATGATGTGAACGGTGTTAAGGAGATCTATGTCTGGCTTTTGGGTCAGATTGGTAAGCCTATCAATGATCCTAGTGTGGTCTCGGCACAGATAATCCCTGAGAAAGGTGTGGAGTTGAAATCTGTCTCTCATTCCATTGATGAGATTATCGTTGATGAGTTCGATCATCTGCACGAGTTCTGTAGAGATCTTGCAGAAGGTAAGATTACTCTCTGCTGATCTCTTCTCTATATTCTTTGAATCTTTTAGCCGTATATTCTCTCATATTCATCCCCTGTTTTTTGGCGAGTTTTACCAATGTCTTGTTCACTCCGGAGCTATATTGGGCGGCTTTCTTTGGTCTATTCGAGAATTTTTCCGGTATTCCCCTTTTTTTGGCTAGTTCTCTGAGTATCTTCTTTCTCGGTTGTTCTCTGTTGTCTGGGAGTTTCTCTTTGACTGGTATGCTGAGGGCGTAGTCTATGAGTCGTGGATGAGTGAAGGGTAATAGTAGCCTGATGTCTTGGTCTATGCAGGTCTTGGTGTCTCTGTGGAAGTTGTTCAGGTAGCTGTTGGCTACGTCATCGTAGATTTCTTCAGTGGGGTCTTCTCCCTTGAGATATTTTTCGAGGTATTTCATGTATCCTGCGAATAGTTCGTCTGCGCCGTTTCCGCTGAACATGGTTATATAGCCTAGTTGGCGGGTTTTTGCTGCTGCCCAGTGGAAGGGGTAGGCGATGCCTGTTTTTACTGGGTCGGGTTCTTCGATGCTTGC
This sequence comes from uncultured Candidatus Bathyarchaeia archaeon, assembly GCA_964441725.1. GTDB lineage: Archaea > Thermoproteota > Bathyarchaeia > TCS64 > TCS64 > RBG-16-57-9. Next base: position 7,187 of record CAYTVK010000083.1, read on the forward strand.
GAGTATGGTTTCTAGTGTTTTTTCTACTTCGTCTTCTGTATGGGTGTCTATGTGGAGCCGGAGTCCGAGGTAGTCTGCTGCTTCTTGGGCGATGAATTGTTCACTCTGGTTTTCAAGTCCTGTCCAGATTAGCTCCAGTTTAACATTGTTGCCTTGAAGATAATATGCTGTTAGCAGGCTGTCTATTCCCCCTGAGAAGGCAACTGTTGCTCTAGGGGTTTTTTCTGCGTATTCTCTGCTGGTTCTCTTCATTATCTGGTGGAGTGTCTCTGTGTCGGCAACGGTGGTTGCTGGTTTTTTTAGTTCTTTGACTCTGTGTTTTATTGTCTCTTTTTCTGTTATCTTTATTATTTCTCCGGGTTTCAATGGCTGTGGCTCGATTTCTATCGCCCAGAGCATCTTTCTATTGGTGGCTATGGCACGTGTATCCTTGTTTTCTCCATAATATAGGGGAATGGTTCCAATGTGATCTATTCCAGCGATGACGCTGTTCTCGGTTACTGCGGCTACGGTGTACGCTCCAACTCTTTTAGATATGAGTTCCATGATTCCATGCGCCGCATCTTTTTTGAGGGTGTTAGCAGCGGAGAGACTGTCAGGTTCCTGTGAGTCGAGGAGAATGCCTTTGAAGACCATTGAGTGGTTTCCTTGATGGAGTGGCATGGGAGGATACTCTGTTGGGAAGATGTTTTTTGAGCTTAGCAATATTGGGCTGTTGTGGGATGTGAAATCCGGTTTTCTTATGTTATCTGTGTTTTTATAGTCAGCTATTCCGTAGCTTAGCGCTGGTCTTGGGCTCGCGGCTCTTAGCATATTTAGTATTAGCTCTGATGTGTCTTCTCCGTGTTTGTTTATCGCTGCCGCTATGTATCCCATATGGACATGTTGATGGTCCAGTGGTTATTGTGTTTTAGGTTTACTGTGTTTCCTCTGCCTGTTCAAGTAGTGTGTCAACTTGGTCCTCGGTGAGCATTGCTCCGTGGAGGAAGCTTCC
>CAYTVK010000084.1:0-8171 GCA_964441725.1 uncultured Candidatus Bathyarchaeia archaeon
ATTCTCGGAAACTGGGTCGTGATATCAAACACTGATTTTCGGATTACAAAAGCCAGTTTTGAGAACGCCTACGATGAGATGCCTGTCGCTGACCCAGCTGAATTCGGTGAGGATGTTCAGGGTAAATACTTCATTCACGCGATCCTCACAGACCCACGGGTAGGCCAAGGATAACGCCAATCAGGGTTAATCCATAGTTTTATCATCATTTTTCCCTACTTTTACCTATGGTTGAAGTCGATGTTTTGATCGTATACGATAGTATGACAGGTAACGTTGAGGCTATGGCGGAGGCGGTGAAGGAAGGTGTGAATGAGGCGGGAGGAACAGCCACGTTGAAGAGAGCCGAGGAAGCTGGCTCCGATGATATAGACCAGTATGATGCGTATGCCTTCGGTTCACCCACCCACTGTGGTACTATGAGTGCGAAGATGAATGAGTTCTTCAACAGCAAGCTCCATAAACACTGGGGAAAACTCGACAACAAGGTTGCGGTAGCTTTCTCCTCATCGGGTGGATTAGGCGGTGGGAATGAGATCACGTTACTATCCCTGCTTTCTGTCATCATTAACTTTGGTATGATTACTTTTGGGGTCCCTGACTATGTATCCAAAAATGTTACGCTACACTATGGGGCTGTCTCCATAAGGAAACCCGATGAAGACGCACTTAATGCATGCCGACTTCTCGGGAGAAAACTGGTTGAGCATACTAGAGTAATCAAGAAAGGACTAGCCCAATAATCATAACTACCTCTTCGCATCATTATTCCTTGGCAGAGAAGATTGAGCAAAAAAGATACCCCAAAAATCAAGATAATCCCCATAGACGAAAAACACATAGAGAGCTTTCACAGCTGCCTCGACTCTGTAACCCGCGAAAGGATATATCTCGGTGGGGATCGGGCGCCGCCAATTGAATCAGCCCATGAGTTCGTCTTGGGAAATATAAGAGACAAGATACCCCAGTACGTGGCTGTTGAAGAAGATGTGGTAGTAGGCTGGTGTGACATTAGACCCCGAAATGGTAAGGATTTTGCCCACTGCGGAGTAATGGGAATGGGGGTTAAGAATGGTTATCGCCATCAGGGAATCGGCTCAAGGTTACTGAACGCTACCATAGATGCTGCCAGAGGCTTCGGGATGGAGCGCGTCGAGTTGGAGGTTTATACCTCAAACATCCCCGCCATTAGACTATACGAGAAACGTGGCTTCGTGAAAGAAGGCGTCAGGAAGAAAGCCCGTAAACTTGATGGCGAGTACTTTGACATCATGATGATGGCGCTGTTCCTATAGCGTATAGCCGCTAACAGGGGGGAGAGGGGTATGCCTGTTTTGGCGAAACACATCTCTTTTTCATGAAACCAGCCCCAGAACGGCTTCTTTTCGATCCTGATCTATGCAAAAAAGTGGTATGGTGACGGTTAATTAATGACAAAAAGCGTTATGGTAACGATAATTACCTATTAAATACAGCCAAGCCCGATAACAATCTATGAGCGAAGAAGTAAGAGGAGTCATCACATGGCTCTACTACAGAGACCTACCAAGAGCCCAGATATTCTACGAGGGAGTTATGGGCTTTGAGATGGAGGTAGATCAGGGATGGAGCAAGATATACAGGATTAGGGAAGGTGCATACGTTGGATTGGTGGATGGTGCCCACGGGTACCATAAGGCGAATGATATCAAACCGGTGATACTGTGCCTGAACGTCGAGGACGCTAACGGGTGGTATAAGAGGCTCACGGATAACGGGCTGAAGATCGAGGAGATGCCCCAAGAGTCTGAGCGCCTCAAGATCAAGGTGTTCATGTTCAAGGACCCTGAAGGCTATACGATTGAGATTCAGCAGACCATGCCCGGTGGATTAAGCATCTAAGTGGACCGTCAACCTTTATAGATCATAATCCCTTCTCTCGGCTATGTCAACCTACTTCGATACGCAGCTGAGTCCAGAACAAATTCTGGAACAGATGAAGGGCTATGGTTCATGGCTTGAGATAGATCTAGATAATCTAAGGTATAATCTTGAGGAGATTAGGCGCCACACGGGTACTGAGGTCATGGCTGTGGTGAAGAATAACACCTACGGGCATGGATTGGTGCCCGTTGCAGCATTTCTTGAGCTTCAAGGCGTCAAGTGGTGTATGGTTGCCAAGCTATACGAGGCCCTGATGATCAGGGAGGCGGGGTTGAAGCTGGGCGTACTCAACATGGATGTGTTATTCACTGAAGACCAGTATCGAAGCGTAGTTGAACACGATATAACCCAGACCATCTACACCAGAGAGGACGCTGAAAGGCTAAACGAGGCAGCGCAGAAACTGGGGAAAACAGCCAATGTATTCGTTAAGATCGATACAGGGTTGAACCGGGTAGGCGTAAAGTACACTGAGGCAGCTGATCTCGTGGAATATATCCACGGCTTAAGTGGAATCCAAGTCATAGGTATATTCAGCACCTTCATGCAGAACCCAGAATCGGACAAAATCATGCTGAGCAGGCTCCTCCGGGTTGATGAGCAGCTCAAACAAAGAGGCATCAATGTACCCATCAGGAGCATGGCGAGTACTGACGCCACGTTCCATAACCCAGATGGATGGCTAGACCTGATACGACCCGGCATGAGCCTGTACGGTGTATACCCTGAGAAGAAAGACCTCTCAGCTGGTATCGACCTCAAACAGGCGCTCTGCTTCAAAGCAAGAATAGAGTACGTTAAGACCGTGGAGAAGGGGGAGAGCGTCACCTACTGGGGTAAATTCATAGCCCCCAAGAGGATGAGAATAGGCACCATACACGCCGGGTTCTACGATGGTATCCCACGTGAGATGGCGAACAAGGGAAGAATTCTGGTTGACGGAGTCTACAAATCAAGCCTCGGCTCAGTGAGCCTTAACCATTACCTTGTTGATCTCGATGGCGTGGAGGCGGAGAAAGGCACAGTGGCTGAGTTAATCGGCAGGGAAGGCGAGAACACGCTCATCAAGACAGCTGAGGCCGCTGGATGGATGGTCTACAGCCTGCTCAATCATCTGAACTATAATACCCCGCGAGTCTACTACTTGGATGGAACACCAGTAGCCCTCCTCGATAACACAATGCCGTGAACACCATCCTCCTGCTAACTTTTTTATCCCATATACATTGCTGATACTGCATGGAAGAGACCATCTCAAGCACACTACTACACAAGGGAAAGAACTTCAGCTTCTACAACGACAAGGTAAAACTCACCAACTTAAGAGAGACCTCGATAAAAAGATTCAAAAATAACTGATCAGTAGCCATAGTAGCCATACACGACGACCAAATAATATTGGTAAGGCAGTACAGGTACGCCACAGGCAAATACCTACTCGAAATACCCGCAGGAACCCTTGAAGAAGGCGAAGACCCATACCACTGCGCAGTGCGTGAACTCCAAGAAGAAACCGGATACGCAGCCAACGCGTGGAGCAAGCTATTCCAATGCTACAATGCCCCCGGTTACAGCAACGAGATACTCTACTTCTACCTCGCCGAGGGACTAACAGAGTACAAGGCTAACCCAGAGGACGACGAAGACATAGAGGTAAAACGATACTCATTTGACGAAGTCTTGGACATGATCGAGAGCAACGAGATAGAGGACGCTAAAACAATGATTGGGGTCTTCAGCTATCTGACACGGGTAGACTCTTGACCTTCAGATAGATGATCACGCTGATGGACAGTAGCACAAAGGATAACCCCATGAGCACCCAGAAAGCCGTCGTCATGCTGTAAGTGTCGCTGATCCACCCCGTGATGGATGTGCTTGTGCTTCCTATGCCGAAGGAGCTGAAGAACATCACCCCGTAGGCAAGCCCCATCATGTTTCTCGGGCTCAAGGTGCTCACCAGCTTGGTCACAGTGGGCTGAGTCCCGAACATGAATATCCCGTAGAGACAGATGAATAATGGGACAGCTATGTTAGTGGGCAGCACCATAAGGGCTAGCAGGCTCACAACTATGCCAGCGGTAAAGATCATCAGCGTCTTCTGGCTACCATACTTGTCGCTGCTCCTGCCTCCGAGGAGTTGACCCATGATGCCGAAGAAGATTAACATGCTGTTTGCAATGGCTGCTATCTGCCCTGTGTAGAGCTTTTCTGTGCTGAGGAAGCTTGGGAAGAATAAATCGATTGATCTGAAGAGGGAGCCTACGAATATGTTGAATATTATGGCTATCCAGAGCCCCGGCGTCTTGAGGAACTGCCAATAACCCTTCACGCTGTAAACTATATCACCTTCGTTTACCTCGATCCTATTCAGCAGGAGAGCGATAGCCACGGACATCACGCCGAAGAAGACGAAACTAAGCCTCCAGTTGAAAGTAACCCCCAGGAAGAACGCCACAGTAGGCGTTAAAACTTGCCCAAGGTTACCTGCGGCATTATGAATACCCATGCTACCACCTACACTATCTGGGAACGCTTTAGCGATCAACCCGTTGACCGTCGGGTGGTAAAAGCTAGCCCAGAGAGCCATAAGGAACATCCCCGCGCCAAAGAGAAGTACGCTATTGGCGAAGAGAAATACCAACGACATCAATCCACCTAGACCAATACTTAGCTTAACCACCTTCAAACTACCGATCCTGTCACTGAGGGGTCCGCCGATGAGGGCTCCGCTGCCATATGTAAGGAACGTGATGGTTGAGATTATGCCGATGGTTCCGAAGCTTGTATGCAAGTCATTGGCTATCGTGGTCATCAGCGGTGGCAGCACCAAGAAGAGGCTGTGGTTGAGACTATGAGCTATGCCCAGAAGTAACAGGTCTGAGGTGTTTTTCTTCATGGCACAGATGGTTTACTGGGTTATGTATAGATGTTTTGCTTTATCTCAAATCTGAAAGTAATCCTTCAGATGAGGTTTCATGGCGATGAAATATCTAGCGTAATATTCCTTGGGCTCTCCTGCGCCGATTTTTATACGTGATCTGTCAATATCATCTGTGATTCAAGTGACAGAAGAATATGATGTAGTTATCAAGGACGCCTCCATCATCGACGGAAGCGGCAAGAAAGCATACAAAGGATCAATCGCAATCAAAGGCAACAAGATAGCCACCCTAGGAGAAGTAAAGGGCGACGCGGTAAAAACAGTGAACGCCAAAGGACTGTACGCAGGCCCAGGCTGGATCGACGCCCACAGCCACGGCGACACGACACTACTATTCTTCCCAAAAGCAGAAAGCTACGTGATGCAGGGCGTGACCACATTCGTTGGGGGAGAATGCGGGGGAAGCCAAGGACCATACGGTGAATGGATGGGGTTACCAGGCATCGCAACTCAGTACATAGATGAACTCGAACCCCACAAGTACTACCCAAAGAACAGCCTCTTCCCAAAGGAGCAGGTCAACGAGATCATGCAGAAGTACTTTGGCTGGATAGTTGACTGGGAGACACTCGGAGGCTGGTTCAAGAAAGTGGAGGAAGTAGGCGTCTCAATGAACGCTGCTCCTCTTGTGGGTCAGGGGACCATCAGGTACAAGGTAATGGGGAACGACTACAAGCGTCACAGTACTCCAGAGGAGCTTGAAGAAATGAAACAGCTCCTAAGAGAGGCACTGGAGGAGGGAGCCATTGGGCTGAGCGCCGGTCTCGACTATGACCCCGGTGTCCAAGCAAGCATGGATGAGATCAATGAATGCGTAGCCGTACTCAACGAGTATGAGAACGCTGTCTACTGTCCCCACTGGAGAAGAACGGGCAGAAGACGCGAGGTGAAATTCGGTGACACCCGGAGTAACAAGGTCGAGGGACTGCTTGAGTCCATAAACACCTGCAGAGTAACAGGTGTAAGGACCAACATAGCTCACCTCACACCGGGCTGGAGGCTCGTGCCGGAAGGCAACGACTACATGGAGGAACATAACATAAGGGCTACACTCAAGTTCTTTGATGACGCAGTAGCTGAAGGGCTTGACATTAGTTTTGACAGTATGCCGTGGTTCCTACGGGGCGGCTTCGATATCATGCCATACCTTAGCAGCATACTGCAACCATGGCTCAAGGAGTGTGGAAGCCGAGAAAAGTTCTCGGAGTGGCTGAAGGCCCCGGATTATCGACAGGAGATCAAGGACGCTCTCCAGAGCGGAAAATGGTTCATAAGATTAGCCTATAACCCTAACACTAACCCCCAGTGGGCGGAGAACATCTGGATAAGTAAACACAAGGACGAGAAAGCAGTCGGTAAAAACCTCGCAACAGTAGCAGCCGAGCGAGAAACACAGCAGCTTGACACATGGCTTGATCTCATATGCGAGGACTCAGACGCCATGGGTTACGCTGCGGGTACAGCCGATACAGGTAACTTCCCATGGAAGCCATACCGCGCGTTGATGTTCCAGCATAAGCTGGGTAGCCTGAGTCTGGACCAGAGCGTCTTCAACAAGACTTACGAGATGGATAAACCACCGTACAGAAGACCCGGCATCAACGCCTTCAACGCTTTCCCAGCTTTCATCAATAAGATGGTTAAAGAGATCAAGATATTCACCCTTGAGGAAGCCATCTATAAAATGAGCACAGCGGCAGCCATGCACCATAATTTGAAGGGGCTCGGCACCATTACGCCCGGAAGCTACGCGGATGTCACAGTCTTCGACTACGATAAGCTTGAAGTCATGGGTACCCCTGTTGAACCTCGTCAGCATCCAAGGGGCATCGAGTACGTCTTCGTTAACGGGGTGGCCGTGGTTGAGAAGGGTGTGCATACTGGCGCTACGCCTGGGCGCATCGTGAAGAGGGTTTAATTCTTCACCTATTTTTCTTAATGTATTCTATTGTTTCTGCTAGGAAGCTATCTGAGTCCTTTTTGGGTATGATGGCACCGATTACATCTTTTTTTCCGCCAGCGTTATATCCTTTTTTCTTGGCTTGTTCAATCAAGTTATACATATCCACAACGTTACTGCGACTGTACAGCTGGTCCATGTCCTCAAAGAAGCCTGTGTTTACTACGACAGTGTCTATGCCTGTGCTCCATGCTAGCTGTCTGGTCACTTGACTGATTACGGCGTAAGGGGTGTTAAGTTTTTTAACCTGAACACCATCCACATCATCGGGGGGCTCGGATAATATCTCCTCGATCTTCGCGTCGAGTTTTTCCAAGTTGTGTTTCCACTCAATGTTTCCAAGGATATCTGATCCATCCTCACAGCTTCTTAGCTGGTGGGGGGCTTTAATCACTGCTTCTCGTTCACCCACCTTGTAGCTGGAGTCGATCCTGTGCACCATCTCAAGCAAGTCGTCGAACCCGACACCTTCACGCTCCATGAAGCTCTCCGTACGCTCCCAGAAGGCTATGTTTTCCTTGATTTTTTGCTCCCTATCCCCCACATAGCCGAGAACTACCTTCAAAGAGGTGGATAGATTCAAGTGTTCTTTTATCACCCACGTGGTTGATGGGTAATCGTCTCCACTCGCCCCCCTCGTAACTGGGTTGATGTGCGTTATTCCTTCAATTAGGTTCTGATGGTGATGATCAATCATGATAACGTTGGACTCTTCGGCTATTTTCTCAACGTTAGACGCAGGGAGCGCCATATCACAGATTAATACGTTATCGTAGCCCTGCGCCATCTTGATATGTTTCTCTATTAGGTAAAATGTCCCAAGGGGCGGCGTCCAAGTCACTACGTCCTCCCTATTCAGGCTCTCAAGAATTAAAGCCGCTGAGCAAAGTCCATCCGTGTCCCAGTGATGGATCAGCAGTACTGAGCCAGATGCGAGTTCAAGCATACAATGAGACTATTTTACTTCTTTAAGAGGTATACGAAATAACATTCGCATCGTTGTAACCTATCTTCTTTATATCGATCTGGACGAGGACATCAGAGATCGGTCTGGCTCCACTTTGGATGTGCCCTTGATTGTTGATGAAGATATACCAGTCTTTATTCGATACGATGCTGAACTCCGAGTTCTTATAGGTAATATTCAAGCCCCTTCCCCTCTCATAGCTCTCAAAGCGATTATTTTTACCATCAAGAGCATCAAGAAGTGTCTTGATTTGGTCTCCATTTAATATGAAGTAGTCTATCGGTCCCCCTAATCTCACTGTCACCGTTACGTTCAGTATGTCGCCTTTTTCCACGTTCAGGGGTATTTGCTCATACTGGTTCAGCTTCACTCTTACA
>CAYTVK010000085.1:0-3040 GCA_964441725.1 uncultured Candidatus Bathyarchaeia archaeon
GAACTCTTAAAACCATTCAACCCATTAAGATTCTAAAGTTTCTAAACATTAATATATTTTTCAATATTTACTCAAACTAAATGAAGGTTAATCGAAAAGCCACTGTTGTTGTTTCAGGGGGATTCGATCCAATTCATGTAGGACATATCAGATACATCAAAGAAGCTGCAAAATATGGAAAAGTAATTGTCTTCTTAAACTCCGATGAATGGCTTACGAAGAAAAAAGGAAGACCTTTCATGAAGTATAATGAGAGAAAAGAGATACTTGAAGCAATTAAATACGTGTTTAAGGTCATACCAGTCATCGATCAGGGGAACGCTGTAGCCGAGACGATAATACAACATAGACCTGACTTTTTCGCAAAAGGCGGAGATAGAAACATGGAAAACATCCCCGAGGATGAGAAAGAAGCTTGCGTTATATCAAATACGAAAATATTAACGGGAGTGGGTGGCGGTAAAATTCAATCAAGCAGCTGGCTGATAAAAGACGCACTAAGAAATACTCAACTATAGGAGTAGCTAAAATCGGTCTCTAGAATTTTAAAATTCCTACGGTCATATCTTAAATATCTGATCCAGCACTTTCCATGTGATAAATTTGAGCGTAGACACCGATAAGATGCTTAAGGAAGCATCCAAATGGAAAGAGATCTCGCCTCCAATGCACGCATTTTATAAAGGAAAAGTAGAGGTAATGCCCAAGGCAGCCATCAGAACCCTGCAAGATTTTAGCATATGGTACACGCCGGGCGTAGCCCAAGCATGCTTAGACATTGAGAAGGACAGGGAAAAAGCATACGAGCTAACCAGTAAATGGAACTATGTAGCCGTTGTAAGCGACGGAACAAGGGTACTGGGTCTCGGTGACATCGGTGGACAGGCAGGGATGCCGGTCATGGAGGGAAAAGCACTCATCTTCAAATATTTAGGTGGAGTAGATGCCTTCCCCATATGTCTTAGCACAAAAAAGGTTGACGAGATCATCCAAGCAGTCAAATGGATTGAGCCAAGCTTTGGCGGAATAAACTTAGAGGATTTTAGTAACCCGAAATGCTTCGAGATCTTAGACAGGCTCAGGAAAGAGATGCCTATACCAGTGTGGCACGACGACCAACAGGGAACCGCTGCTATAAGCCTCGCGGGGGCAACGAATGCTCTCAAATTTGTAGGTAAAAAGATGGGTGAGGCTAAATTTACTATCGTTGGAACGGGTGCTGCTAATACGAGAACCTATTATGTGTTGAAGGCAGCGGGAGTAAACCCCAAGAACATAATCATGGTTGACAGCAAAGGACCCATAGGCACCCACCGAGAAGAACTGAAAGGAACCTACAAATGGCCCATCGCAGAAGAAACCAACCCTGACAACATAAAAGGTGAACTCAAGAACGCGACTAAGGGAAGCGATATAATCATCGCAGCCAGCAAGCCGGGTCCAGGTACAATAACTAAAGAAGACATCAAGGTAATGGCGTCTGATTCGATTGTTTTCGCCTGTGCTAACCCTGTGCCTGAGATATGGCCTTGGGAGGCAAAGGAAGCTGGAGCCAAAGTTATTGCGACGGGTAGGAGTGACTTCCCCAACCAGATCAACAATAGTCTGGTGTTCCCAGCTATCTTCAGAGGGGCTCTTGATGTCAGGGCTAAAACCATCAGCGATGAGATGTGCATAGCATCGGCTAGAGCTTTAGCGAAATTCGCGGAAGATAAGGGACTCACTCAGGATTACATCATACCAAGTATGGATGAGTGGGAGATTTATCCTCTTCAAGCAACAGAGACAGGACTGATGGCGCAGAAGCAGGGATTAGCACGTGTCAAGATGAGCCGAAGTGAACTCTATGAGAGAGCTGAATCGATAATCAGTAGAACTCATAGTATCGTCAAGTTGCTCATGGAGCAGGGATACATTGCTCCACCTCCAAAGGAATATGCTTAATCCCCCTCTTTTTATTTCAACTCATTAAACTAAAATAATCAACTGGTTTCTGATATTGAAGTTGAGTTAAGATGAAGATCGGCATGTTTACTTATGGATACATGCGTCTGCCCCGAGAGAGCCTTCAAAGACGCTGCACGATTCGGCTACGATGGCATAGAGATATGGGGAGGCCGCCCACATGCTTATCCTTTTGATTTACAATCTGGTGGAGTTCAGAAGATCAATGAACTTTCCAGCAAATACAGTCTACCAATCATCGGATATACCCCAGAGATGAATGCGTATCCTTACAATATGATGGTTGGCGATGAGGCAATGCGGCATGAGAGCATGAGGTATGTTAAGGTTTCAATGGATATGGCCAAAGAAATGGGTGCTGGTTTTACGCTGATCTCTGCAGGCCACGCTGGATATGAGACCTTGAGGGATGAGTACTGGCCGCGTTTAATCGATAATTTGAAGGAACTAGCTAGTTACGCTGAACAGATTGATGTCATTCTGGTTCTAGAACCTCTTACACAGTATGAGAGCAATGTTGTGGTCACGTGCAATGATCTTGTAGCAGCCTTGAGTGAAGTGAATTCTGAACATCTGCAGGGTATGTGCGATATCTGCCCACCCTTCTGTAACAATGAGCCAATTATGACTTACTTCGATAAACTTGGTAGTCGCTTACGCCACATGCACATCATCGATAGTGACGGGCATTCTGATACTCACATGATGCTGGGAGATGGTAGAATTCCGTTACGTCAGCTTTTCAAGGAGATTGAGACATCAAACTACGATGGATATTGTACCATTGAACTAGTAAGCGCGTACATGAATGAACCATCCTTGGGGGCAGCATTAGCCATCAAGCGAGTAAAAGACCTGATCGAAGAGTAACTCATTCAGTTTCTTCACAAAAACCTGCCTCTGAACACGTTTTTTAGGAAAATCTATTTTAGCCACCCCAGTATTCAAGCGTCTAGAATACACTGGTGAATCAGATGCCATATTGCACAGAGTGTGGGGGCAACCTCAAATGGGATCCAAAGCTTCGACAGTATAGCTGTCAGGCCAAAGACCAGTGTTGTTGTTTATTATAGTA
>CAYTVK010000085.1:3050-8098 GCA_964441725.1 uncultured Candidatus Bathyarchaeia archaeon
GCTGTGGTTTAACATATACAGAGGCACAGCTCAGCCGCGCCTTAGATAAGCTATATACAAAAGAAGATGATGAAGAAGAGAAGAAACGTCAGCGTAATCAAGACTATCTTGAATGGTGGACTAGCAGTAAGAAAAAGCGATAACCTAACATCCTTTTTTCATATATACTATAATTATTTAAGTTCAATCAGTATTTTCTATCATGTTTAAAGTTTAATACCACCAACGATAATTATTACATAGATAACCAACAGGTGTTCATATGGTATTCCCCGTCGAATCAGAAGATCGAACTATGCGTAATCTTCTCATGCTATGTCAGGACAATGCGAGGCTCATTGTCGAAGCTTTCCGGAAAATTCTAGCCATAACCGATGCGTTGGTAAAGAAACAGGGCGTAGCAGCTGGATATAGCGATGACATCCAAGCTATAATGAAAGAATCAAGCAACATCAAAGCCACTCTAATAAAGGAACTACATGAGATAGGCGGAGTACTTGTAAGTAGAGAGGACTTTTTCAGGCTCATAAGCAGCTTCGGAGACATCATGGACCACATTAACAGTGTAGGACAGAGACTTGCGGAGATGGAGAAAAGAGGATGGGAAATCCCGGAGGGAGTAGCAGAACAGTTAACAGAGGTAGCTGACCTCGCTTTTGACAGTCTGCTCAAACTCAGAGAGGCTATGATGAGTCTTGGGTTTAACAGTGAGAAATCCATCGGATTCACAAAAGAGATTGATGAAATTGAGCGCAAGGTAGATACAGTACACGTCAAAGTTGAACTGGATATAATCAGCAGTGGCGCCAATATTGCAACTATAATCACGCTCAAAGATACTGTAAATCAGATAGAGGAACTCGTAGACACTGTTAGAGACGCCTCAGACCTCATCAGAATAATCGCCCTCTAGGGTGAACCATTTTTTGTCCCAAAAACCAGTGGCAGAAATACTTGGCGACAATCGACTCGTAGTATGGGACATTAAGCAGTCACGAAAAATATACAATTCTGGTTTCTATGGAAAACCACTCGGTGATCCACGTCCAAAGGTGGATTTTGATACGCCTCTTCTTCTTGACCCAGTTGAGGCACTTTATCTTGTTGAACATAAAATAATTAAAATTCGGAAGGAAAAACAGAGCCTCAGTGGGAAAAAATTCAAGCAAATAGCGGAAAAAACATTTACGGAGTTCAACGAAAAATACAGAGTCTATAGTGATCTAAGAGACAGAGGTTACGTTGCGACTCCGGGAATTAAATATGGCAGCGATTTCGCGGTATATGAGAACGGCCCAGGGCTTGACCATGCACCCTATATTGTACAGATAATTGGCTCAGAGGATCAATTAACAGCAGCCGAGATAGTGAAAGCAGGGAGACTCGCTTCAACAGTGAGAAAATCCTTCGTATTGGCTATTGTTAATGATGATATCAGATATCTTGAGTTTAACTGGTGGAAAGCGTAATTATTTCTTAACTCGGGATCCACATTTCCAGCAAATAACAATACTCTCAGGAATCTTATAGCCACAGTGAGGGCAATAAATAAGCCCTGTCTCTTTTACGGGTTCTATGTGTTCCTGAACACTGGCTTCAACACTCATAATTCAGGTGTAAATTAATTATATTCAAAGTTTTGTGGAGCAATGATCCATATGATGAGAACCTACTTTTCCTCATTCATCAACCGCTGAAAATCACTTGGCTCCTTAAAATCCCTGTAAACAGATGCAAAACGCACAAAGGCCACATAGTCTAAATCTTTTAGATGAGCGATAATCAAGTCGCCTATTTCTTTTGAGGTCACTTCGTCTCTTCCATCCGTTAATATTTCTTGCCGCACTTTTTCAGCTATGTCTCTTATTTGTTCTAAAGTAACTGGTCTTTTCTCACACGCTTTTTGAAGCCCAGTGATAATCTTATCGATGTTAAAGCGTTCAAGTCGCCCATCTTTCTTTTTGACCATTAACTCTATTTCTTCAATATACTCGTAAGTGGTAATCCGTTTTCCGCATGAGATGCACTCCTTCCTTCGACGAATCATATTATTTGTAGAATTCCGCGTTTCTAGGGTTCTCAACTCTTCTGATCCACAGAAAGGACACTTCATCATATACACCCTGCACTAGTGTTTATCTGGGTAACCTTTTATAAAGTATAAATATTATGCAAACATTTTGGGTAAGTCCAGTGTTTTCTATAAATAATTAGCATTTTCATCATGTTTTTTCGATGGTGAATGTGAAACACGGCTATATACAAACTAATAAAACCAAAAAGAAGCACAATAATTTCTGTAAAACTACGAATTGAGCCTAATTATAGGAGAATATGGATGGAGAATCTAGTTTATTTGTCCAGATTCTTTATACATATTTTTGTTAGGTATTTGTTCGGCTGAGCAAAAATGCAAGTTGGACAAATCGCACTCGAAAAAAATTCTAAGAAAAAAAGCGAATTAATGGATGATGAACTGGATCTTCTACCAGTATTCACGAAATCGACTAGTAGAAACAGGATACCCTCGGAAACACTCGAACACATCGATGCATTGAAGAGCATTGATCAAGCGTTAAGCAAATTCAAATTAAACAAGAACGAGATACGAGTCTATCTATATTTAGCGCGATTTGGAGCCCACAAGGCACAGAGCGTAGCAGAAGCATTGGGAGTCCACAGGACAGAGGCATACAAGATACTCAAAAGACTAGAAGAACAAGGTCTCATCAGCAGAGTCATGGAGCGTCCAATGAAGTTCCTAGCGGTTCCATTTGAGAATGTCTTGAACAACCTCATTGAAGAACGTCGTCAGAAGATATTCCAGATGGAGAAGAGAAAGGCAGAGCTTCTCAAGATATGGGCTAGTCTACCAGAGCCTGAAACAGTAAACCAGCGAAAAGAGACCTTCCAAGTTTTAGAAGGAAAGAAGCATATCAGCGTTAGACTCAATGAGTTATTGAAAAACGCAGAAAGCGAATTACACATTGTGGTGTCTGATGAAAACCTCATATGGTTATACAATACACCGTTCCTTGATGATTTGCAGGAGAAAGCAGAGAACACTGGTCTCACAACCAGATTGATGACCAATTACAGTCCAACCAGTAGCTATGTTATGGAACAAATGGAGATAGGAGAAGGAGACTTTGCGTATCTTAAGAAAGAAAAACTACCAGGGTTCTTCATCAACGACAAGAAAGAGATGATACTGCTCATGGCCAACGATCAAAATAACATAACGGGCATGTGGACAAACTATGAGACGCTGGTAGACAGCTACAGAATTCTCTTCGGCCTTCTCTGGAAGAAAAAGTAAAATCAATTAAACAAAGATCACTGAGATATTCCAGAGCGAAACCCCTAATTTTAGTATACCAGCGATTAATGGAAACCAGAAAAGGCTCCTGGGAGCTTTTTCTTTTGAAAAGTGATTAACTAGGAAGGGAATCGAGAAACAAGCCAAGATCAATACTGAATCTACCTGCATCCACATGCTCTTGCTCATAAGATATGCAGCCAAGTGATTTCCTTCGATCAAACCAACAGATAAACCCAGTTTGGTTGAGACCCAGTCGCCAAAGGCACCAATAATCAACGTAAATAACGCCGTATTTTGGATGCTAGGGTTAGGTCTAAACATGTGAAACGATAATATAGATCAGTATTCTTCGATTTAAAGTATATCATAAAATGAATAAATATAAGAGTAAAATATATTGATGATTATAAATGATTACTCTACTCGCCAGTAGAAAATAAGATCCTGATGAGGATTATTTGCAAGATGAATCTCGAAGCTATCCGAATCTACCTGTTCAACCCAAAACTCCCCGTTCAAAGTACTTCCGGGGGTAAGTTGAACATTCACTGGCATACGGTCCAGCAGATGGGAGACAACGATAACCCTGCTTCCACTAGGTACTGTGGCTATTCCCATATCATATGATTTTGTAAGAGATGAATGAGCCTGAATACCCATAGGAGTAATCAAGGTAAGATATTCAAATGTCGGGGATAGTTCATCGAGATGAATTTCTATCTCCAGAGTCTCTTCAGAGTCCCAAGCACCCCTGATTGATCCGGATAAACTAATTGGGTTAACAAGATCTCGCTGTCCGTTTCTGAAAAACACCCGATTTATACTCCAGTAACTAGAGGAGGAACCAGTTTGGTCATAGGTTATCCAAGCAGTCTGCTCATCTGTCCCATCATTATAGGATACCAAGAGGTCCATTTTATTGAAACTACTGAGCATTATCGAGGTGCTCCCAACGTTACTGACATTTATATTGAGAGTGTTTGCCCCAGTAAGAGACCAGCCACCGAACTCTATTCTCTCACTCAAAATAATATCATTCATATGCGTTCTATCAGTTATTGCCTCGGACAAGGTTCCAAAACTGGAAACCGTCGACATAATTAAGACAGAGACTCCTGCTACAAACATTATAGCCGTAAAGACCGTCGCAATAACCGTTGATTGACCCATACTAATCTCCTATAGTGAAAATGATCTCATCCTTCACACCATTATGAGTTGTATATGAGAAGTAATAATCACCCTTAACAAACGGCGTCAAGCTTGTAATGGTGATTTCAATAGTCTCGCTGCTCTGCCAGTTATTGTCGGAGCTTCCAAGAATGGTAAATTTCCAGCCCTCACCGGATTCGCTGTAATCAAGATAACCAAATGATCCGTATTCACCGAATAAGACATCACCCTCCTTGATGGAACCAGAGGGCATTATGTTTGACCCGATGTTTTTAATCCAAACCTTAACAGTTGTGTCTGAAGTATTCACTGCTTTCAGTATAGCGATATCGGTTTCCATCTTATCGCTGAGTTTCTCACTCATCGCGATGGACCCCTGCTGAAGACCGCCTATGCTGGACAGAAACACTTGGCTGATAGTAGCTGCTGCTATAACAACTGCCACTAATATTATGCCTTCTGAAACTACTGACTGCGCCATGGCTACTCCATGAAAGCCTAGAGTATTTAGATAGATTATGAAAGGAAATTATGGAATACTGGAACTCAACTC
>CAYTVK010000086.1:0-1323 GCA_964441725.1 uncultured Candidatus Bathyarchaeia archaeon
AGGTTTTGTTTCTTGACTTCTGTTGGTACATTGAACCACAGCGGAAGGTCTATCGTGTTTGACTTGAGGAATAGGTGTATAGAAGCTTCTATAATGCGAATTGTAGATAGTTTGAAATCACCGTTTGTTAATAGGTTTTCAAAGTATTCATTTAACCAGTTGTCAAGTGTTTTAATTTGGTCTGGATTTTTTGAGTCGGCTATTTCTTTACAGTAGGTGTAAAACTCTTCAAGGGAAACCTGTTTATCTTGTAAAAATTTTTGGAAATATCTTTGATATTGTCTCTGAGTGTTCAATGCCTTTTTTCGTAAGTCTGATAGAAATCGTTCTTCTGGAGTTTGTTTATTGAACGTTTTCGGTAACATAGCAAGTGTATCATAACACTCATGCTATATAACATTATCATTACTGTCTGAGTGTCTTAATATAGTTTACTCTATAATACCTAAGAATGATGAGTTAATTGCCCTAATAAGTCAGTAATTTTCTCCAGTAACGTACTCTTCAGCTTCTCATAAGAGACAGAGCCATTATACCCAGCAGCAGTCGGGTGACCGCTCCCTGATCCACCACACGTTAAACTCAGCCACGACATAAGCTCCCCCAAATGAATCCCTGCCCCATCATAGAAGTGCTGAGTAGAACGAAGACTTGCACGTGTCTCATTTTTCTCTGAGCCAACTACTATTGCAAAGTCTGCTCCAAGAGAGATTAAGGCTCTGGCTCCTGATGCATGAAATGAGCCGAGTTCACTGAACACAATTACCCAGTCGTTTATTTGATGTATTTCTGATCTCTGACCCGCCTTCAGGCGAGCTATCCTCTCAGATACATCAGGCTCAATTTGCATCATCTCACGTATCTCGGAGATATCTTCAACCTCTTCAAGAAGCATCGAGGCTGCTTTGAAGGTATCTGAGCCACCGATTGAGAAGTATTTTGTATCGAATGCTATGCCAGCGAGCAGAGCCTTAGACGTGGTAATAGTAGGCGTTATACTGTATCTGTTGAATAATTGGTATACTATTTCGCTCGTTGAACTGGCTTTATCTTCATGGATTAATAGATCGACCTGTTCTGCAAGCACCTCATCTAGTGTATGATGATCAATCAGTATGACAACGTGTTTCCCATCCCTAATGATATCCCCCCAAGAACCTAACTGATTCAACCCACCGGAATCCACGATAACAACGGTATCAAAATCAACGGAAGACTCCTCAAGGACATCCAACGCAAGCGTCTGTATGAGCCTCCTTGATAACTTACTAATATCATCAGGTAGCACAATCTGAACAACGGAACCGGAGTTGAGGCACTCAA
>CAYTVK010000086.1:1333-8086 GCA_964441725.1 uncultured Candidatus Bathyarchaeia archaeon
GTACAATTTTTTGAATTAGATATTTTTAACCCATTTAATTCATTAAATCCAAATGAATTATTATTTATTTTTATCACATTAGAGTTATTTATTATACAACTATCTTTTTGGGTATAAATTATTGAATTATTTCTTACTGTGAAGGGAGTCCAAGCTCCTTCTGTAGGGTTTCCTGTATCCCAGTCATCTTATCGCGGGTCTTCTCTTCCTGTTTAACGATGACTTTTAGCCGCATATCGAGGAATTCTTTACGCTCCTCAAGCTCCTTCACAACATCGTCTCTGGGTTTCTCAACGAGTACTGCACCGACAGACTTGTAGACCTTTGATTCTTGAGTTACTGTTTTCAGTGTCTCCAGTGCCTTATCGGATTCCATCTGCTCCATCTCGATACGCTGTTTCTGAACGAGAAGCTGCTGCAGCGTATTCTGGAGATTCTGTAGGCGCTGCAGTCTTTCCTGAACTTGTGGGGGTAATTGTCCTATTCCAGACATATTTCTCGCTGATAAAACACTAGCCTATGCTAAATAGTTAACTGAAAAAATGTGTGGGGTGGGAGTTTTATCTGGTTTTTGTCCAGTCTCTTCCCAGTGTTTCACGGCTGATGACAATCTTCTGGATGTTAGCTGCGCCTTCTGCGCCAATGCAGTAGCTCATTACACCCCTCATTCCCATCTCAAGTGGACACTCTTTGGTGTATCCATAGGCTCCTAACCAGTACATTACGCGCCTGAAGACATCCAATGCATGGTGTGGCGCCAAATACTTGCACATTGAGATATATTTACCCACTTCCAACGCATCGTATTTCCCGGTCTTGTATTTTTGGTCCAGCATCCAAGCGGTCTTGTAGACAAGGGTCTTTATCGCCTCATGATGCGCCACCATGTCTGCGAGATCAAATTGGATTCCCTGATACTTTGCAAGAGGCTGTCCAAATGCCTCACGCTCCTTGATGTAATCCATACCGAGCTCAAGCGCCCTCTCAGCAGCTCCAACACAACTAGAAGATACAAGCACCCTAGCCGCGTCAAAGCCTTCCATAGTATTGTAGAAACCTCTGTTAGTCTCGCCTAGCTGGAATTCCTTCGGCACCTTGACGTTGGTCATCTTGAATCCGCCTGTACTGATACCCATTCTACCCATGTTTTCAAAGCGTTTAGTGATCTCGACGCCTTCCCAGTTTATCGGCACGAATACAGCCGTCATTCCCCTGTGACCTGCTTCCCTGTTATTGAAGCCAGACACAAAGTATCCTCCGTTTACTTCAGCAGCCTCAGCGGTTCCACTGATATAGCATTTCTCGCCATTTACCATCCAGCCGCCATCGCTCTCAGGCTTGAGCACGGTCTTGAATCCAGCTACGTCGCTGCCTCCACCAGGCTCAGTTACTCCGATTCCTATGAAGCCGTTTCCTGTGGCTGCGCGTCGAATGTACTCATCTTTTACTCGTTCACTTGCCAGCTTGTTGATCACATATCCCCAGCTTGCCTGCACGAGGTAGAAAACCGGACTTGCTACACTGATGTCAGCGTATCCCAGCTCCTCAGCGCCAATGGTTGCTGTAACCCAGTCAGCGTCAGAGCCACCATCCTCTTCAGGCAGCGTTAAAAGTAGCAGACCAAGGTCACCCATACCATTAATTAATTTCTTGGGTAACTCGTGCTTAGTATCGTTCTCCCTTACTTGCTCTAATGTTAGATTCTTGCTGAGCCACTCCCTGACTGCTTCACGGAAAAGCTCCTGTTCCTCGGTGAATGAAAAGTCAACCAATATTTTCACCTATTGAGTTGGTGTGACTTAACTGGAAGCGTATTTAAGCACTTCTACGACACGAAAATAGAAATCGACTATAAACGAGGTTGATCACAGATGATAAAAGTCATGGTACTAAGTTCTTAGCAGGTAAACTGAATGAGGATTCTTGTATTGGGAATGGGACTCATGGGTCCAACGATCGCAAAAGACTGCGCAGAAGCCGCAGATGTCTCTAAGGTAACAGGATGCGACATCGATAAGAAAAAGCTGGATATGGCTCTCAAATACGTTGACAACTCCAAGTTCGATGTAGCAGTGCTCAGCGTCCTAGAACACGATGAACTCGTGAAAAAGATGAAAAACTATGATCTAATCATCAACGGAACCGCTGCAAAGTTCAGCGTAAACGTCCTCAGGGCAGCCATGGAGGCAAAAGTAAACATCGTTGATCTAGCAGGAGGCGGATATCCACAAGAAGGCGAGCTATACAGGGAAGTAGAAAGAGCTGGAATCACGGCGATTCCCGGCTGCGGAATAGACCCAGGGTTAATCGATATACTTTCTGGGCATGCAGTCAAGACAATGGATCAGGCTGAAAATGTGATGTTCGCATGCGGTGGGCTGCCTCAGGATCCTGAGCCACCCCTCGACTATAAGATCGTGTTCGGTGGAACAAAAATGCCTGTACGCCCTGGTCTCGTGCCTATGATTGAGGAGGGTAAACAGGTTGAGATGGAGAGATACAGTGAGGTTGAGTCTATCCTCGTGGATGGAATTGATTCCATGGAGGCTTTCACTGATGGATATCCCTCATCTCTTTTGAAGCTGTGCGTCGAAGAGGGTGTGAAGAGTTTTAGAGGCAAGACCATCAGGTACAGTGGTTTCGTTGAAAAAATCAAGTTCCTAGACGATCTCGGACTTATCAGCGAAGAACCAGTGGACTATGAAGGAACCAAAGTTATCCCACGTGAATTATTCCATAAAATAATCTACCCAATCGTGAAGTTCGATACTGACGCCGGTGACAGAGACCTCACCGTTCTACTGGTCAGAGTTGAAGGCGTCAAGGATGGCAAAGAGGTGGTCATCGAGTACGATATGGTTGACTTCTACGACGAGAAGAGAGGAATAACTTCAATGGCTAAAACAACGGGCTTCTCCGCGGCTATAATAGCGAGAATGCTTGGCAGAGGCGCCATCACTGAGAAAGGCATACAGTGGCCGGTTAGGGTAGTATATGGAGAACTATTTGAGGAGCTATTAAGCAAGCTCCGTGAGAGGGGTGTCGAGGTGACCGAGACAGTCACCACTACTCGGGAGATTTAATCCCGTTTACCTCAGCGTCATTACTGGTGCGTTTACAGCCGGAATCTCTTTCTCTATGGTCAAGATGGCTCCAACGATTGGCCTCATCTCGATCCTTATGGACTCATATGGCTTACCATAGATATCCTTGTGACTTGTGAGTAACGGCTTTACGTCTGCGCTATTGATCTTCCTGAAGTCTATGTATACCTGCATCTTCTCACCCACCTCAAGCAGTGAGTCACTGTCGCCTGTGATGGTGTGTATGGTCACAATTGTGCCATTAAGCTCTGTGTCTGAGTAGATTACAGCGTGACCCCTCTGATTGGTGTACGTGATCACAAGTGAATCATCGCTACAGTCAATTGGCTCGTGGCCCTGAGCAAGCTTAACATAGAAGAGCATTTCCTCAAGATAGACATTGTCCTGATCTGCAACAGTCGTATTACTGAAATATCCTGTAACGCCCGTGTCTGCGATCAGGCTAGCGCTTGTCTCCTTCATGCCTGTAATGACCGTTGTCTGGGCTTTATCGCTCGTAAGGAAACCGACGTTTAGTATAACGAAGCTGAATGCCGAGGCTGTGATGACGAAGGCTGTTAGTATAATAGCTGTCTCGATTCCAGTGATTCCCCTTCTAGGGTTAATCCTATTTACCATTTCTATTGCCTCTGATTGGGCAACACAAGTATTCAGGTATATTTACTGTTGTGGAACCTTGCTATATATCAGCAATGAAAGCACGGTGGGTATATGAAAGATGAATAACTCGAATATTTCATCCAGAAAACGATATTGTGTGCGTTGAATCAATCCAATTATTAGCGATACAGTAACCATGATGTAAAGCGTCTTTCTCCAAGACTCTCTCTCATTCACATAGATCACGGCTAGTGCAGTATTCTTATCTGCTGCAGGTCAATGAGTGGAATATCTTGGAATGATCCCTCAGGAAGTGTTCTCCTGATAGTCATGGGGAGAACCTTTTCTCGTAGCTCTAAGACAGCGATATCTATGGGATCTATGACCGAATCTGGCAGAGGTGCCAGTATTGGGGCTCCTAGAGATACCTGAAGCGCCCTCGCGCCGACTATTCTCGCCCTTTCAAAGCGTGTAAGCTTGGGGGGTCCAATTAGATTGTCGTTACTCAAATTGATCATCTTGGTTTTAATCAAGATAGTATGATTTAACCCATCATATACCTTGAAGCTATACCACAAACCAAAGGAACACGATATAAACGTTTCTCGTTTTCATGAGACTAATTAGGTAAAACAGAAATAATGAAGGCTTAAAATTAGAGAGGAGAAGAAAAAAGGGCTATTTCTCTGAGATAACCTTGTTTTTCATTACGCCGAGCCCATCGATACCTGACTCGATGATGTCTCCAACTTTTAACAATCCCAAGGGATGAGCCGCTCCCACTCCAGAGGGTGTTCCCGTTGCGAACACGTCGCCTACTTCTAGCGTTATTCCATCTGAGAGAGTGCTGATGATGGTCGGGATATCAAAGATCAGGTCGCTTGTGTGGGCGTCTTGTCTCATCTCGCCGTTTACCTTGCACCAGATATGCATGTTTCCAGGATCTTTCACCTCATCTGAGGTTACTAGATATGGTCCCATGGGTGCAAACGTGTCTTGGCTCTTGCCCCTGTACCATTGGAGATGCTGGCTCTGCAGGGTTCTAGCTGAGATATCTTGGAACACCATGTAGCCAGCAATGTACTTGTATGCGTCTTCTTTGGAGATGTATTTGCCCTTCTTGCCGATGACAAACGCTAACTCAACCTCATAGTCGAGCCTCTTGACAGCCTTGTTATAGATAACTGGGTCATATGGTCCGTTGATGGTGGTAGGGGGCTTTGTGAAGAAGACTGGGTGAGGTGGTAGTTCTCTGTCTGCCAATCCCTCTCTTACATGCTCCGCGTAGTTTAGTCCGAGACATACGATGTTTTTTCTGGTTCTCGGAATTGGAGCCGCTAGCTTTGCCTCACTTAGCTTGAGTAGTTTCTTTGTGTCTCCTGAGTTGATTTTCTTCTCGGCATCAGAGACTGTTTCTCTGGCTTTTTTCATGCCCGCATCGCCCATGTCAAGAAGAGATAACATGCAGCATGCGCCTGTAGCTTCTTTTAGATCTACTATGTAGCCTTTTACAACCGCTCCGAGTCCGTATCCTGTTTCTTTGTGATAGGTTACAAGCTTCATTTCATCAGAATGAGGACCATGTGGGATTTAACATTATTGAGAAAGGGGATAAACCAAAAAACATGAACCGATAATAGTAGAATTATGGAGATTAAGACTCATTTACTGGCAGATAAGACGACGCTAGGGACACCCGTTGAGATCGTTGACGGTGATTACGCTATCGTGAAGCTTGTCGTAATAGAGAACATGATTGTCGATGAGAAAGGATTGGTCCACGGAGGATTCGCATTCGGTTTAGCTGATTACGCTGCTATGCTTGCTGTTAATGATCCAAACGTGGTTCTTGGGGGAGCCAATATTCGTTTCACTGCCCCAGTGAGACGTGGTGATATTATGATCGCCAAAGCCGTGATGGCAGAGGAAAATAGGAACAAACGAGTGGTTCAGGTAGAGGTTAAGGTGGATGAGAAGCTGGTCTTAGCTGGAGAACTCGCATGCTATGTGCTTGAAAAACACGTGCTCGATTCGAGAGCTTCTAGTATTTGAAACCTACGGCTAAGATTTATATGCGATTACCAGTCCATACTGGACGTTCAGGTGATAATTTGCCTTTAGTAATAGACCCAGCAAAGATTGGATTGGAAAAGGTTCTACGCGACTATCAGATTGAAGCCATGAAACTAGTATGGGCTCATAACGGAAACGGAATGACCAGCAGAGAGGTTTACGACGCCACAAATAACAGGCTTGGTGCAGGTAAATCCGTAAGCAGAGCTTCCATCATAAACTTCCTCAACGCAATGTGCGATGAGAATATTCTAGACTATGAGGAAGAGACATGCAAGGGTGGAATGCGTCGAAAATATAAGAAAGGACTCGATGAGAAAGGGTTCAAAAAATATATCGCATCAGAGGTTCTTAGCAGCCTAATGAATGACTTTCCCAACGAGACAGTGGCGGCGATCAAAGAGACTCTAGACGCCAATTCACTTAAGAAGCTCGTTAATTAATTTTTTAACACTACAATCATATTTTCTATCAATGATTATCACAGTCGATGTAAAGCCGGGGCAGAGAGCGGAAGGCATCGAAAAACTTGATGAAGAACACTATCTGGTATCTGTGAAGGCTCCTGCCAGCAAGGGAAAAGCAAACAGGGCTGTGATTCGGCTACTGAAGAAGCATTTCGATAAACAGGTTTTCCTTGTGTCTGGGCATACGTCCAGTAGAAAAATCTTTGAAATTGAGGAATAATCTTTAAGCAGTTGATTCTTTTAGTGCAGGATTAAATTGGTTGAGGTTTTTCCGGGATTACACGCTGTCAGAATAGCTGACGCTGATGGACTTGATACTGAGGTCTATATTCTTGAGTGTGAAGATGGGTTGATCCTCGTTGACGTGGGTTTTACTCCTGAGTGCCATGAACGTATTCAATCCGAGCTGGATTCCATGGGGAAAACATGGGAAGATATCAGGATGATTGTCATCACGCATGCTCATGGTGATCATATCAACAATCTACCGAGGGTAAAAGAGTTAACAA
>CAYTVK010000087.1:0-461 GCA_964441725.1 uncultured Candidatus Bathyarchaeia archaeon
CATCCGTTACACCGCATATCATCGACGGCGTAGGGATTCTCGGGTTTACCCCATGCTTTTGCCAGTTCAGCTAGTTTCTCTAAATCGTTGGCTTGTGTTGCTTTGAATGCCTTGCACTCGCTGCATTTCAGTCCGCATGCTCCTATCGTTAGCATGGGGTTTTCTTCCCCCGAGCCAGCATAAGTCTTGTACCGTCATATGACGAGTTATAGGGATTTTTTGAAGACCCAGCGCTCATAATAGAACCTGTACTCATTCTCATCTAGCTCGAACCAGACCTTCATTGGCCCATACTCTCCACCATATATCAGGAACTCTGTCTCCTCAGGGTCATCAGATACAGGTATCAGGGGAGTTGTGACTGAGCCAAACTTGCTTTTCTGGGTGCCAATCAGTACTCCTCCCTGTGACTTGATCTCAACAGTGTTGATGTCCCTGTAGCTGGTGTACATGCCTGAGAG
>CAYTVK010000087.1:471-8063 GCA_964441725.1 uncultured Candidatus Bathyarchaeia archaeon
TTTATCATAGAACAGCTGCTTCTTCAGATATGGTAACGCATCCACCGGGTCCAAATCCATCAACATAGCAGCAGCGGCGTGAGGAATGAGGTTCCCCCAGTAACCCATGTTTGTGAGGTAAGCGACACCAATGTTACGCTCTGGAATGAATAGATAGTTTGCGCCCGAGACCCCTGTGCTTCCCGTATGGGTTATCATGGTCTCGCCGTTAAACTCCATGATCCCCCACCCATACCCGTATCCACCATGCCCAAAGATGCTTTCAGGTCTCGGTGTATGAATCATCACCATCTCAGCCAACAAATCATCATCAATCAATGGTTCGGTGTTACCGAGATACATGTTAATGTAACTGCAGGACTCTTTGACGCTGCTCAGTATTCCCCCCGGTGCATAGATCAAATCATGGAAAGGATGAACCGTTGGAGATACTTTACCCTCCTGATCTTTCCAGTAGGCAGTCATCCTATCCGAATATTCGTTGAATCGCTCCTTGAGTAAGGTGGTCCTATTCATACCTAGGGACTTCCATATATTCTCTCTGAGATAATCCTCAAGGCTTTTCCCTGTTAGCTCTTCAAGCAGTAACCCCAGTAAAGTGTAGCCTGCATTCAAGTAGTAGTATTTCTTCCTAGGCTCAGCGTCAATCCAGTCCCCCGCATTGTTTAGGAAGCTGTAGAAATCATCTGTGCTAGACATGGGAATTGGGTGCCCACCGAGACTCATCTTAGCTATCAGCACATCAGCCATCCCGAGACTGGGAAACCCCGAGCTATGACTCATTAAGCTCTTCACCGTGATTGGAGAATCCTTGACCCCGACCTCGACAGGCAGAAAATCCCTGATAGGTGTATCTGCAGATATCTTCCCTTCCACCACCAGCATCATGACAGCGAGGCAGATGAATGACTTACTGCAGCTACCGATGCCATACAATGTATCCGGTGTGGCTGGAAGATTCTCCTCAAGACACCTAGCACCATATCCCTTACTGTAGACGATATCCCCATCCTTGATGAGTGCTAGACTAACTCCGGGCGCTTGTGCATTCTCCATACTCTTAGATACCAGTTCATCCAGCCTGGACGCATACTTGAAACTCATATTATATACAGAAAACCCTCAGGCTAAAAAATTAAGGATCAAATAAATACTGATTTTACAGCCAGTATCAAAGCATATAACCTAGCGAAATATCCCTATCAACGTTTCAAAAGGTGTAACCCAAATTGATGGAAATACGATTCCACGGCAGGGGAGGACAAGGAGCCGTCACAGGCACCAGAATCCTAGCCACTGCCCTATATTATGAGGGAAAATTCACACAGGGAATCCCCATGTACGGCACAGAGAGGCGAGGCGCACCAGTCGTCAGCTTCCTCAGAATAGGCGAGGAACGCATCAACGAACGCGACTTAGTACATGAGCCAGATATGGTGATCGTCCTTGACCCTCTTCTCGGCAAGAGCGTCCCAGTCACAGAGGGGCTGAAGAAAGGAGGCTTAGTGCTCATTAACCATCCCCACAAGGGAAGAGAGACTGGACTAGGAGGTGACTTCAAAGTAGCCACAGTAGACGCCACCAACATAGCGCTCGATACCATCGGTCGTCCAATCACAAACACTGCTATCCTTGGAGCATTCGCCAAGGTTACTGGCGCTGTAAGCCTTGAGAACCTTGAGAAGGCTATAAGTGAGCAGTGGAGCGGCAGAATCGCTGAGATGAACATCAACGCAGTTAGGAAGGCTTACGAGCTCGCGAACGAACCTGTGGATGTCAGTGATCTCCCCCCTCAGAAGGTTGAGCTCAAACGAGGTGAGAGAGACGTATCCAGCTGGAGAGTCTTCAGACCCGAGCTGGATAAGGAGAAATGCATCGGCTGCAGGCGCTGTTACATACTCTGCCCAGAGGTCGCTATAAATATGGTGGACGAGAAGGCAGACATCGACTACGGTTATTGCAAGGGATGCGGTATCTGCGTCGAGGAATGCCCAGTGAAGGCGATTGATTTCATACAGGAGACACTATAGGAGGAGAATGAATTGGCAAAGAAATTTGAAGTAATGGTAGGAAACAAGGCAGTAGCATACGCGGCCAAGCTAGCGAGGGTAAAGTATGTGAGCGCCTTCCCCATCACACCACAGACAACTATAGTCCAGTATCTGGCAGACATGATCGCAAACGGAGAGATTGACGCAGATTACGTGACCATGGAGGGTGAGCTGAGCTGCCAAGCATCCGCCATCACAGCAAGCACAACCGTCAGAAGCTTCACAGCCACAAGCGGACCCGGATTGCTCTACATGCATCACCCGATGCATATGACAAGCTGGGCTCGTCTCCCACTAGTAATGGCGGTGGTCCACAGGTCAACGAAGGGAATGCAACCCGACCAGATGGACACCATGAGTCAACGAGACACAGGCTGGCTGATGCTTGAGTGCCAGAACAGCCAAGAACTACTGGATACAGGCATAATGAGCTTCAAAGTAGCCGAGGACCCAAGAGTAAGACTACCCTTGATCTTCGCGGGCGACGGATACATACTCAGCTACACGAGCGAACCAGTTGAGATACCAGCGCAGGAAGAAGTAGACGCCTTCCTACCACCCTACAAGAGACCATACCCCATGTTCCCAGAGGAGGCGGAGGAAGCCCGCGCATTGATGAGCCAGATGTGGAACCCCTTTGTAGACCCGCAGAAGGTATGGGCTGACCAGCAGGAGGCGGCAATGAACGCCAAGAAGGTCATAAAGGAGGTCAACACGGAGTTTGAGAAATGGTTCGGCAGAAGTTACGGTAATGGATTGGTTGAGGAGTATAAGTGCGATGACGTGGACGCAGTCCTTGTTGCTATGGGCACCATCGCCTCAACAGCTAAAACAGCAATCGACCAGCTCCAGAAAGACGGTAAAAAGATCGGTTTAGTTGCCATCAAGAGCTTCAAACCATTCCCAGAGGAGGAGTTCCAGCGCATAGCAGGATACTCAAAAGCCATGGGGGTAATAGACAGAAACGTCTCAACAGGCACCATGGGAGGAATCACCTTCACAGAGGTCAGACACAGCCTATACGATGTAGATGAGAGACCAGCGACGCTCAACTTCCACGCAGGAATGAGAGGTAAAGAAGTTAGAGTCGAGGACCTGAAACGCATGGCCGAGAAGACCCTCAAAGCCGCATACGGCGAGAAGGTATCACCATTGGTGGAGTGGGCGTAGGAGGAGAAAAAAAATGAGTAAACCAGTACCATTAAACAACCTAGAAGAGCAGGAGTTCATAACCCCAGCCAACAGCGCTTGCCAAGGCTGTGCAGGAAGCATAGTGGCAAGAATCGTTTCCAAGGTAATCGGGAAAGACATGGTGAGGCAGGAAGTAGCATGCTGTGGGCCAGCGTTCGGTAACATTACTCAGCCTGTTTTTTACGGTGAGATATTTGAGGGAGCAGGCGCCATGATGACGGGCTTTGCTAGAGCCTTCAACAAGATCGACCGTGGAGACATCCGAGTAACAGGTATCATCGGCGACGGTGGAACCACAGACATCGGCTTCCAAGGCTTATCAGCGTCGGCTGAGCGAGGCGAAGACATGCTCTGGGTATGCTACGACAATGAAGCCTACATGAACACAGGCGGCCAGAGAAGCAGCGCAACCACAAAATACGCGGCCACAACAACCACCCCAATCGGCGAATTCAGTCGAGGCAAATCCGAGCAAAAAAAACCACTACCCCTGCTAGTAGCCATGCATAAGGTCCCATACACAGCGACAGCTAGCGTAGCATACCCTGAAGACTTCATAGGTAAGCTTAGCTACGCCAAACCAGTGAAGGGATTCAGGTTCATACAGGTATCAGCGCCATGCCCCACTGGATGGAACTTCGACCCAAGATACAGCGTCAAAGTAGCCAAAGATATGGTTCTAAGCGGCCTATGGCCACTCTACGAGGTGGTTGAAGGCAACCTGAAGCTGAACATCAAGCCCAAGGAGCTTAAACCCGTAAAAGGTGTTCTGAAGAGTCAGGGAAGGTTCCGCCACATCACGGACGATGAGTTAGACGAGATTCAGGCCTGGGTAGATGAGAACTGGGCAAGGCTCTTGGAGAGAGATGGTGGACCCATCTTCTAACCTCTTATTTTAGTTTAAGAAACTCAGCAAATATATGGGAAACTGATCTAGTTTTGATCAGATCGTTTCTTGTTCTAAATTTTCATATCCCAGATTCTCTCACAGAAACTATCGATTAACAAGAGAACCTTTTCATCGGCTAAACTATAGTAGCGTTTACGTCCATCTCTCCGGACTTTGAGTAGCCCAGTATTCTGTAGCAGAAGGAGATGTACACTGACTGTGGGTTGAAGTATCTCAAAAAATGGAAGCAGCTCTGATACGCATTTCTCGCCATCCATGAGAAGATAGATGAGCTTCAATCGGTTAGGGTCAGCTAGAGCCTTAAATATCTCGCTTCTCCTCGAAAGGTCATCTTCGGCGCCGATTGTCTCCGCTTCATAGCCGATTACCTCAACTGCTTCACTGGTATACATTTTTGATCACTTTTCACCTACAAGCCCAGAAATGGTCAAAACAGTATGTATATGTCGGTCCTGTACGCATGTGCTGTTTCTCCATGTTTTGGTTTGTCGGTGGTTACTGGTTTCTTTTTTTATTATAGTATGATGGTTTTGTAGTATAGATCACTCGACTCAATTATTGTTATTTAGGTAAAACTGGGTTGTAACCTCTAAATTGACTGCTGATCAGTCTCCAACGTCATGATCAACTCCGGCAACTCGACGAGTTCTTGTAGCTTGGGGCCATCCCAATCCGAGAAACCGTCATCCATAAGCACAGCCTTCATCCCAACCTCAAGAGCACCTTTGATATCAGCCTCTAAGCTGTCTCCAACCATCACAGCCTCGTAGGGTTCCACCATCAAGAGGTCCAATACGTGGTGGAAAATCCTCGGATCAGGCTTGGGTATACCGATATCGAAGCTGCATAAGATTACCTCAAACCATCTGCCGTAGCCGTTTTCTCTCAATATCTGGCGGGGAGCTTCCAGCCAAGAGTTTGAGAGCAGTGCTAGTTTGTAGCTCTCGGATAGCTCCATGAGGGTATCGTCCAATCCACTCATGAATTGGGTTTCTGATTCGTCAACGACATACTGTTCAAGCTCAGTTGCGACATCAGCATCTACTGAGTAGTCTAGGGTATTGAGCACGTGGTTGAAGAACTGGTAAGAATTCAGTTCAACCCCCGTTTTATGCTGTTCAGCCCTGTACTCAATAGTGTCATTGATGGCTGCCTCTAAATCCACTGGATCAATCTCTATGTCATCGATCATCAGCCTAGCCGCAATCCTCTCAGAAACAGTATCCCACGGCACATTGGTTCTGGTCAATGTGCCTCCATAATCGAAGACTATGGCTTTAATCATGAATCTACTAGGCGAGAACCAGATTTAACATCATCCAACGATGTGGTTTGAGATAAATAAATTAAAAATCTAATAATCTGGGATGGAAGCGGCGACCATTGGCTTGACATTGAGAAACGTCGCATAGTTATGGTAATAAGATAAGACGTTTTTCCCCCGTTCAGAAACCCGCAGAGAAGGCGCCATCTCATCAATAAGCTCCCACTCGCATAGCTTACCGATCAGTTCCTCGACGTGAGTTGAGCCGAGTTCAACCTTCTCGCAAATATCATCAAGTTCCGTGTCTTGGTTATATATACAGGTTAAAACATCTAATGATCTGTGAAATAGTGACCTATAGGACATATCAGAAGCATATCTGTGGGGTAAATAAGGAAAATCTAAATCGAATAGTTAGCATAACGCGAGAACCCTATTATGCATCAGGTTTCTAGGTTTCCATTTTTGCCTATATTGTAGTTGCCGCTATGAAATGTTGTCCACTCCTTGTCTCAGAGAGAAATGCTGCAGGCTTAATCTCATTACATATAGAGGTCTCAGTATTGGTGTTTACTTACTTTTATCTAATCTTCATGAGCACATTAATCCATGACTGAAATACGGCTCCTGCAAAACGATGATTTCAAGGAATATACCAGACTTAGCTTTGAGGCTTATCCAGCCATGTACCACGAGATGAGCGAGGAACAGATCGATGACTGGATAAAGCGAATGCAGACACAGCAGAAGACAGGGGAAGATATTCAATTCTATGGTTACTATAGAGACAGTCAATTATTGGGTGCCATGCGGACTCATACATTCAAAATGAATGTGTATGGTGTCGAGATGCTTGCTGGTGGCGTTGGAAACATCTGCGTTGATCTCACTCATAAGAAGGAGCACATCGCAAAGGAGTTGATGCAATATTTCCATAGCCACTACATGGAGATGGGTGCTCCAATCGTTCTGCTCTGGCCTTTCAGACATGATTTCTATCGGCAAATGGGATACGGCTATGGGCGGAAATATAACAAGTACATGTATAGACCCGTTGATCTGCCCAGCGGAAACAAGGAGGGCGTGGGTTTCATGGGTGAGGCGTATGTTGATGCGCTGCTTGATTGTTTCAACAGATATGTTTCGGTGACTCATGGAATGATATACAAGAATCGCCTTTTCTTCGAGCGATTCATCAACCGCTATAAAATCGTAGGGTACAGGAACGGTGACCGAGTGGAGGGATTCATGGGCTTCAACTTCAAGAAGCTGGACTCCGACCACCCGCTTCTTCAAAACATTGAGATAGAGTACATGGTATACGAGAACCCTGCTGCGTTGAGCAGGTTATTGACTTTTCTAAATACCCCACTGGATCAGGTGGAAAGAATAGTGTTCCTGACCTTTGACGATGATCTTCACTACGTATCAAATGACCCAAGAGACGGTGTCCCACACCATATTCTACATCAATCAGGAGTCCAACCTTCAGGGCTTAGGTATCATGTACAGGATTCTAAACAAGGAACTGTTCTTCAGCAAACTCGCAGCCCACAGCTTCAACGACGAAACCATCCAAGTACGATTCAATGTTAAGGACAGTTTCGTACCAGAAAACGATGGGCTCATAACTGTACACTTCAAAGACGGGTTGCCAACGATCTCGAAGGGCTACGATGTTGAGATAACTCTGAACATCGAGTATCTCAGCAGCCTACTGATGGGTGTAGTTGACTTCAGAAAGCTCTGGACATATGGCTTGGCTAATGTATCAGATGAAAAATACGTAGACCCACTCGACAAACTGTTTTTTGTACACAAGAAACCTGAGACCATTGAGGAGTTTTAATCCTCAAAACCCCTGGGAGGCTTTCTATGCATCGTCGCCTGTTCATACCCATACGCTATCTCGATTAGAGTCGGTTCGCTGAATAATCGCCCCACAATCTGCAATCCAGCAGGCAGGTCCTCATGGGTAAATCCCATTGGCACAGTGAATCCCGGTAAACCCGTGTGAGGTGGTATCTTCTGGCTATTGTCCCCAGCCGGGCTATCCATGTCACCTATGAGTCTAGGTGGATTGCTCCAAGTAGGGTAGACAAACGCGTCGATCTTATGTTCATTCATTTGACTTACTATGGTGTCTCTGAGCTTGATGTTCCTTGGATCCGTGTAC
>CAYTVK010000088.1:0-3354 GCA_964441725.1 uncultured Candidatus Bathyarchaeia archaeon
AGATCAACAGCGTACTCATCTGCGTTCTCCTGCATCTCCTCCAGCCGGTTCGCCTCAGGGAGTCGTCCATACGGTCTGTTCCTTCTATGCCTGATGCTGCGTGTATCCTTGAAGAACCTCATAATGAAGATAGAGATGTGTTTGATTATTAGGGGTTACTCGGGGAGGAGGATGCTGAAGCCCTGTTTCTTTGGGACAGGATAGCTTCTTTCTAGAGGATTCTGTCTACTCTGCAGCTACCGAGGCGGATAACTGAGACCTGTTTATTGATTCTTCCCAGTCTTCTCTGGGGTATCATAACATTCACTTGGGATTAAATGAATTTCATCCGTTTTAAAGATTCAAAGAAACCTACCATCGGAAAAACGTATATAAGATAGTACCCCCGTAGCCCCATGAAACATGGATTAAAACTATGTATTATCGCTCTACTCGGCTTCACACTATTATCAACGATAGCCGCGTATGGGCTTGTCATCCAAGATGTAGTGGTTTGTACTGAGTTTGATATGGATGGAGCCCCGATACCTAATGATCAGGTTCCTGTAACTGAGGACGCGGTCTTCATCTGGGTTAATATGACAGATATTCACATGAATGATACCCTCTACTTTGAGTGGTGGTCTCCCAACGATGGTGAGTATTTCAACGAGACATGGGTTGCTCCCGCATGGATAGAGACCAGTCCTAGCTACTCAAAGTTCTTTGAGATTGAGATCATGGGTGAGCCCGCTGAGAATATGCCCGGTGAGTGGGTTGTTAACGTACTCAACAATGGCACATGGTGGGGACACGTAGTCTTCGATATGATTGATGACAGCATAGCATCAGGCCCATCAATACCACAGGATGTGTCTTCTAACGCAATGGCTATCACGAATATACAGACACCGGGAAGCTACAACACCGGTGAGAACGTGACAGTCACGGTGAAAGTTAGCTACAACTTTGACCAAGCCACCGATATCGCCCCCAGTATATGGGATAACAGCAGCCAGAGCTTTATTGGGGGAGTAAATGACAATGTGAAGGGTCAAGGCGCCAAGACTTATGACATCGTGTTTGTGGCGGATGATCCGGAGACCGTTTACTTTGCTGTGGGTTATTATACGCAGGATGAGAACATCGTATATGATAATCAGACAGGGCTTGTGCCTTTCAAGCTTGAGGACAAGAGCGCCGACGTAGGTGTGAGTATCCCCAGCCTACAGGACCTTGGGTTGCCCGATAATGTGAACGTGGATGAGATAAAGAATCAGATAGGCGACTATGTTGACAAGTTGAAAAACATCAACGTCTCATTGCCAGATGACCTGTCAGGCATCGAGGAGGAGGTTAAGCAGCGCACGGGCATACCGGGTTTCCCTGTTGAAGCGCTGCTGCTAGGTGTAGCCACGCTGATCTGGATTAGAAGGCGCTGGGATTAGCTCCCTATTTTTATCTGATGGTTTTATCTTCTTATCTATGGATGAGGTAAAGTTTCTGCGGGACCAGATTAAGACCACCTTTGAGGGTGATAGCTGGCATGGTCCAAACCTTGTAAAGACATTAGATGGCATAGATTACAAGCAGGCCATGGAGAGGCGGCTCGGTGAGAGGCATACCATCTGGGAGATTACTGATCACATCACATTCTGGATGGAGGCTGTCTGGAGAAGCGTGGAGGATCATGCCCCATTGAACCCGGATAAGAAGAGTGATTGGCCCGAGATGGGTGCCACTGAGGTGGAGTGGAATGAGTCTGTTGGTCGTCTTGAGGCGGATGTGAATTTGACACTGGACGCTTTGGCTGACTGGACC
Source organism: uncultured Candidatus Bathyarchaeia archaeon (assembly GCA_964441725.1). Classification (GTDB taxonomy): domain Archaea; phylum Thermoproteota; class Bathyarchaeia; order TCS64; family TCS64; genus RBG-16-57-9. Next base: position 1,801 of record CAYTVK010000088.1, read on the forward strand.
AATGATGACCTTGAGGAGACTGTGCCGGGTACGGATTATACGTTTAACCAGATGCTTCACGGTATGATACATCATAACCTGTACCATGCGGGTCAGATCAACCTGTTGAAGAAGAAGCTCTAATCATCGTGACTCTGTATCTCTAGGATGTTTCCCTCAGGGTCACGCATATAGGCGAATACCAGTCCGCCTACTCCATCGATGTCTACTTTTGTTAGGTTGCCAACCCAGTCTCCGCCCATCCCTATGATCCTGTCGGCTGTCTCCTGTACATCTGATACACTGAAGGCGAGGTGTCCAAGGCCGGGGGTGTTTGGTTGCGGCCTATTTGTCTGTGTTTCTTTATTGTACTGGAAAATTTCAAGGGTTGGCCCATCCGTGTAGCCTGGGAGGAGCAGATGTACGCCTGTGATATGGGCGTCTTGGAGGTTCACCGCACAGTCGAGCCATTGTCCCCATAGGTCTCTCTCAGGGGGGAGAGGTGTGCAGTCGAATACTTTGATGTAGAATTCTGCGAGTTGTCTCCAGTCGCGTGCCACGAGGTTTGTGTGGACGTACTTCATGGTATGTAGTTGGGGGATGGGTATAGATATTATTTAGGGATAAGTGGGTTTGTATAAATGGCTCTTGAGATTCAGCAATGGTCTTGGAAAGAGTTTTTCCCATTCCTCGACAAGTGTAGAGTCATGGTGTTTAGTGAAACGGAGTTTGAGGCGTTTCTCGATGAGAGAGGCGTGGACTCCGAGACCAAGAGGGCGTATGTTGAGGCGGTTAGGAAAGCCAGTGATTATTTTACTGAAAGAGGACTGGTGCTTGATGACGCAGATGTGGGTGACTTTGAGGACTATATTGGGCATCTGATTGAGACCGGTAAGAATACCGAGGATAACGTCATTGGATTGGCTCGGTATGTGTACATGCGTGACATGAAGGATGTCTGGATCTACTTCGCCTCGATTATCGGTGGTCGCGGAATATTACCGAGTATCGCTGAGAGGCTTGAGGAAATAGCGGGGGAGTCTGTGGCGGAGGATGTCTTCAATCACGTGAAGGCTCCTCCACTGGGGTCTAAGCCTGTGAAATACTGTGAAGCTACCAGTAATCTGATGCGTGAGCTAAAGGAAAAGCTGATCCCAGAGGTTTATCGCCACGTTTTGGCTGGAAACCACCACAGGATTTCTGAGGCGAGGTTTGAGAAGCATAGGCAGTGGTTTTTGGAGCTCGACGGGGATGTTGATGCGTGGCTTAGGCGGATGCATGAGGAGGCCGTTGCTGAGCTTGAGGAGTATCTGCGAGAGGATAAGGTCTGGTTTGAGCAGGTGATTACTCAAGATATCGTGGATTATGTTAAGGGCAATCAGGAGCTTCTCTCAGGGGTAAGGGATGGTGAGTGGATCTATAACACCAAGTTTCCGTATGCGCCGCAGGATTATCTTGACACGGATGATCCCTTGATGAAGCGGTATTATATGTGTCATTGTCCTTTGGCGAGGGAGGCTGTTCTGCGGGGTGAACCTGATAAGGGACCGCGCCCCTCAAAGGTCTGGTCGGTTT
>CAYTVK010000088.1:3364-8053 GCA_964441725.1 uncultured Candidatus Bathyarchaeia archaeon
CCCTGTGGATTGGTGTTACTGTAGTGCTGGGTATGGTAAGCTCAGGTATGATATCGCGTTCGAGGAGGAGACAGAGACCGAGGTACTTGAGAGCGTCTTCAGTGGCTCTGACCGGTGCAGATTCAGGATACGGATACCTGAGAAGTGGAGATAGGCTCGGTTACTTGGTAGGGATATTGAAAAAATAATAATAACCAGCGTTTACTCTTCCCAGTTATGAGCTTCATTGAACTCAGTGGTAAGACGGTTAACAGAGCATTTAGGATTGATGAGGCGCTTGATGCGGAGCTTGAGCTGGAGGCCCAGAGGAATGGGTTGCCTGTAAGCACACTGCTCCTGCAGATAGTTAATACTCATCTCAACTTTCACAGGTATAATCAGAACCGTAACTTCATCAACATCGGCAATAACACGTTGATGAGTCTTTTAGAGGGCGTCGATGAGGAGAAGCTCTATGAGTGTGGATATGAGATGGGCACAGAGAACCCTGTCTCACGGGTCTTCAGGGCTGGTATGAGGCCGGATAAGGACTCGTTGATGATCTATCTTCAGACCCTTGACTCTTACGCTAACTGGTTTTTCTGTGACCTTAAGGAGATCAGTGGGAGGGAGTATATTTATGTCGATCATAATCATGGGCCTCTCTGGTGCAGGTTTCTTGAGGGTTATTTTAATGGTATTTTTGATAAGCTTGATCTTGTGGCTGAGATAACTCGGCTCGGTGAGTGTTTCCTGATCTATGTGAAGTAGCTACTCTATTATGGATTGGACTCTGCCTATTTTGCCGTCAGTGAGTCTTACCTTGATGCCATGTGGATGAGTTGGGCTGTTTGTGAGTATGTCTTTTACTGTGCCCTGTGTTAGTTGGCCGGTTTTCTGATGTTGCTTCAGAACGATGTTTACTTTTAGACCGGGCTTGATCTTGTTTCGTTGCTGATTGGGCTGCATTTTAGCCATTGGAGGCTCCGCTGCTTATAGCCTGTTTGGTCTTAGGAAGGCGCGATAGGGTTAATGTCTAGTTGAGTGATGGATATGGATGAGGTTTGCCCACTGGGGCAGATTTAGCGGGTTTTCGGTATATACAACATGTATTGTATGTAATAACGTATAAATTTGGGTAACTGGGCTGGTGGGCTTGTTGAGGAATAATTAATGGAGCAAACGAAAGAGGTTAGCCCGAGCCAAAGAAGAAACTACTATCTACTTATATCGGCTGTGGTCTCGATGCAGATAACAGCGAGCACCATCTACATGGTCTTACCTCTGTTCTTCGGGGTTTACGGGATAACAAAGACACAGAACGGGATACTTATCAGCATAGGTACTCTTGCAGGTGTCTTTAGCGGTCTCTTGGCAGGTAAATTCAGCGATAACTTTGGGCGGAAGAATATACTGGTGCTGGGAACGGGAATCTACGCCGTTGCGTTCTACTTGTATGCCGTGTTACAAAAGAGCTACTCGGTTTTCCTCGTGTTACGGTTCTTAGAGGGCATAGGCTTCTACGTAATGCCCGTGCTGGTTGCCGCCATGTGCGCGGATACATTCAACAAGAGGGAGATGGGTAGAATGATGGGAATCTTCACTATGGCTGGTGGAATAGGGCAGCTTGTGGGACCTCTTCTTGCGCCTTATCTCATACACGGGAACGATTATAATCTGTACTTCATGTTCAGTGGCACCTTTGTATTGATCAGTTGGTTAGGCATGATCTTTCTTGTGAAGGATACGCTGCCAGCTGAGAAGAGGGCTCCCCTTGGGACTGCCAAGGGCTTAAATGTCAACGGATTTATTTCGTCTGTTAAGAACCTCGGTAAGCCTTTCGCGATATTCCTTGCGGCTATACTGCTCTACAGGACCGGGTATACCATGATTGATCCTTTCTTCAGCATCTACCTGACTGAGGTGTTGAAGATGAACCTAAGCTCCACGAGCTACATTTTCGCCTTGAGAGCCATTTGCACATTGACATTTGCACCTGTGGCGGGTTACTTGGCTGATAAGTGGGGTAGGAAGCCCACGTTTGTCTTGAGTATGGGCTTGGTGGCGGTGGCTCTGGTATCATATACCAGGATGAGTCATCCATACGACATCTACATTGTTCGCGCCCTCGACGCCATCGCAAGCGTAGTGGTGTTGAACAGCATCAGAACCATCACAGCGGACCTGTTGGCTCCTAAGGTCAGGGGCTTCGGAATGGGTCTTTACTCCACCATCACTTCGCAGAGTAGTACAATGGGGGCTATCTTCGGCGGCTACGTGATTGATATGCTGGGGTACAACATGGTATTCCTTGCGGCTGCTGGTATGGCTGCTCTCAGCTTGTTCATAGTGCAGCTGTGGATCAAGGAGCCAAAAGATACACAGGCGTCCAGTCAGGCTGTTGTGCCCATCGCTCACTAATTCTTTTTAATCAATATAGTGGTCTTGGGGTTTCTCCCCATAGGCGTTTGAAGTTGCCTGAGTAGATTTTCTCAAGGCTGTTGTTGGGTAGGTCGAGTCCGTTGTAGGGTTGCTGGTATCTTGTGAGTAGCTCATCGGCTTCGGGGATGGTGTAGAATTCTTCGTTTGTTTCGAGAAAGTTTCTGATGAGCCAGATGCGGGCTAAGTGCTGGGATAGTGTTGTGCTCATGCCTATATCTGTGCCGAAGAGTATTCGCGTGTCGTGTTTTTTGAAGAATTCACGGTATTGGTCTCTGCGTTGGCTGATGTTGTACATGAGTTCTACTCCTAGGCTGAGGTCTAGGTTGGCGTTTGGGTAGTCCAGTAGGAACTGGTCTGCCTGTTCTAGGTTTGGGCTCATGAATAGGAAGTGTCAGATGGTGATTTTTATGTCTGGGTGTTCTCCGAGTACGTTTTCTATTTCGGGGTATAGTTCGTTTAGTGATGGGTAGTCTCCTTTGTAGTAGCCCCAGTTGCGGTCTTTAGCCCACTGGGGTGTCTTGTCCTCGTACCAGAAGTCCTCTACGTCGCCGATGTGGCATAGGACTGGGAAACTCTGTTTTTCGCATGCCTCCCAGAAGCCTTTGTAGTACTGTGAGTCCAGTGGCGTGTGGCGGTTTCGTTGGACTGTCTTGGAGCCCATCTCGCCTACTCCGTCGTAGCCTTGTTCTATTAGCGTGGAGATGTATTGGTCCCAGTCGTCTACTTTGAAGCTCGTTGTGTCTCCGCTCCATGGGGCGTATCCTCCGGCGTAGAATATCTCTGGGGCTCTTTTTTTGAGTGTGAGGGCTGCGTCGTCGTTTCTGCCGAATATGTACATGGCGTCGATTCCGCTGTGTATGATGGTTTCTGTGAGTGCCTGTCCCTGCCGTTGGAGCAGTTCCTCTGTTATCTGGTTTCTTAGTATCCAGAGATGTACGTGGCAGTCGATGACCTTGTGGTCGTGGAATTTAGTGACCTCTAAGCCCATAGGTTATGGTTGTGTCTTGGGTTTATGGGGTTTTCTTGTGCGGTGGCGGTGATACTACTTCTCCGTGGATATGGTTGCCGTTGATGATGCAGAGTACTATGGCTTCGCCGTTGTCCGGTGCTTCTGCTAGCAGGTTTCCTTCTGTGTCCCATGCCGCTGTTCTGCCCGATGATGGATATCCGCCTGTGGGTCCAGCGTAGTTGGATAACAGTACTATCATGCTGTGTCGTTTTGCGTATGTCCTGAGTAGCTTGGAGTCGGCAGCGTACCCGTTTGGGGTGATCATTACGCCTGCGGCGTAGACTGTTGCGCCTTTCATTGCTGCGGTTTCTGGGTGTTCTGGGTGGCTTATGTCGGCGCATATTGCAGGGGCTATTGTCTCTTCTTTGATTTTGATTAGTAGTTTTTGTTGTCCTGATTTGAAGTGCTTGTCTTCGCCTGTGTGGAGGTGGTGTTTTGTGTATATCTCTGGTTCTCTGTGGGGCTGGTATAGGAAGGCTGCGATGTTTAGTCCCGTTTGGCTGATGTATGGTGCTCCCGCTAGGATTGAGATGTTGTGACTGTCTGAGAGGGTCTGTAGTGGGGTGAGCCTTGGGTCTGTGGGGGTTAGTGAGTGGCTTTGGGCGATGTCTGGTTCGTAGCCTGTGAGGGATAGTTCAGGGAATATTATCAGTGATGCTCCTCTCTGTGCAGCTGCTTGGCTGAGTCTTGTGTGGGTTTTCACGTTTTCGGTTATGTTTCCCCGGATGGAGTTGCTTTGGGCTGCTGCGAGTATGGTTGTCATGTGTCTCTCGGTATTGTTGGCTGGTCTTTGGGTAAATATGTTGCCCGGTTAGGTTGATTTAATACATTAAGCTAAAGATTAAAAAATCGTCGCGTCTTGTGGTGTATGAGACATCCGTGGGTGGGTGTGAGGAGTGTCTGAGAAGGATTACAGGTTGCTTGCTCTCGTTTTCCATGAGATAGTTTACTCGTTTCAGGTGACTGTTCGGGAGACGCTGGGGAACTCGGATATGGCGATTCTGCATCTTGCGGATCAGCTCTGTCAGACTGCTCTCATTAAGGATGTTGATTTTTCGCTGCATGGCTTCGAGGAGCTTGTGGGTATATTTGCGGGTCAGGTTGAGAAGATGGGGATTGGGAAGGTGGTTCTTGAGAGGCTGGGTGATGATAACTATGTTTTTCGTTTCGAGGACTGTGTTTGGGCGGATTATGTGCATAAGCGGCTTGGGGTCAGGGATGTGACTTGTCCTTTTGCCTTGATTGCGTTTGCCATGTTT
>CAYTVK010000089.1:0-8051 GCA_964441725.1 uncultured Candidatus Bathyarchaeia archaeon
CGAGTTCTGTCACCTTCTTCACTCCACTGTTGAGAGCCCATGCGAGGTTCACTCCTCTAGTCTCGTGTCGTGGATTATTCAGTCTCAGTAACGTGATTTTCTTGTATTCTCTGAGTATCTCCGCTGTATGATCCGTAGAATTGTCATCAACTACCACGTATGCCTCTGGCGGAGGGTCTGAGGCTAAGGCTGCTTCAACGGTTTGACGTATGAAGCGTTCCTCGTTCCGTCCACTCGTCAGGGCAACGTATTTCAACGGGTTTATCTCCGGACAAACAGAATACTGTCCACGGTTTAATAATCTTAACCGCGATACTCAATCCTTTTAATACCTGATTCGATATGAGATGGTAATCGAGAGTGTGTTTATGTGCGGGATATTTGGGTGCATAATTCGTGAAGGACAGGCAGTCAAGCTAATTATAGACGGTTTGAAGCGACTCGAGTACAGGGGCTACGATAGCACTGGAGTAGCAATAATCGATAACAACGAGATGGAGATACGTAAGGATAAGGGCAGGATCGAGGAAGTTGTAAGCAGTCTCCACATACTCGATATGCAGGGTAAGATTGGTCTCGGGCATACACGTTGGGCGACCCACGGTGCACCCGCGATGGAAAACGCTCATCCCCACACAGATGAGAACGACTCTATAGCATTAATTCACAACGGCGTCATCGAGAACTATCTAGAACTCAAGGATGAGCTGCTTGAGAAGGGACATATCTTCAAGTCGAGAACAGATACCGAGGTTATCCCGCATCTCATAGAGGAGGAGATGAAGAATGATATCGGTCTTCAGGGAGCCATGCTCAGGGTTCTTAGGCGTATCAAGGGATCATACGCCGTCGTCGTGTTGAGCACTCATGAGCCCGATAAGATTTATTGTGCTCGTAATGAGAGCCCCCTAGTGCTAGGAGAATCCGATAACGGAACCTTCTGCGCATCAGATGTACCAGCATTATTACCCTACACCAATCAGGTGAATTATATGAGAAACGGCGAGATGGCCGTACTCGACATCGATGGATACAAGATATTAAAGATCAGCGACGGCTCCGAGATTGAGCGACCAAACACCGAGATCACATGGACCCCAGAGATGGCCGAGAAACAAGGATACACCCACTACATGCTCAAGGAGATACACGAACAACCCACAAGTCTCAGAGACGGCTTGAGGCTTCAGGAAAGATATCTTGACCTGCTAACCCAGTTCCTAGACCGGGGTAAGGAGATTTTCTTAGTGGCCGCAGGCACCAGCTTCCATAGCTGTCTTGCTGGTTCGTACTTGTTTTCGAAACTGGCTCGGTTGACTACTTTCCCAGTTGTCTCATCCGAGTTTGTTGAGCGGTATGGCTCAACTGTGGGAATCGATTCAATTGTTTTAACGGTGAGCCAGTCGGGTGAGACCTATGATACGTTGAAGGCCATTGATCACGCCCGCATGAGGGCGTCAACTGTACTCGGCGTCACTAACACGGTTGGATCAACTCTCACACGTGTGGCGAGGGCCTATCTGATTCAGCAATCTGGTCCAGAGATCGGGGTAGCAGCCACAAAGACATTCACATCACAGGTGCTGGTACTTGCCCAGATGGCGTTAAGACTGGCAAAAAACCGGGGTAAGCTCTCTCAGGATGAACTAGATGACTATGAAACAAAACTGCATCTCGTTCCTGACTGGGTTGAAGAAACCTTGGCCAAGAACGAGGAACGGGTCAAGGAGTTGGCGAAGGCAAATCTGGATGAGGAGCTTTTCATCTTCCTCGGTCGCGGTATTAGCTCAGCGACCGCGTTGGAGGGCAGATTGAAGCTACTGGAGATCACTTATGTTCCTTCACTGGCGTACCCAGCCGGGGAGAGCAAGCATGGTCCCATCAGCATCATCGAGGAAGGCGTGACCTGTGTTTTCGTGTGCCCAAGAGGAGAAACCCACAGCCACATCATCGGGAGCATCATGGAGATGAAGAGCAGAGGCGCAAAAATAGTGTCCATCTGCGAGGAAGGAGACGAAGATATCAAACGACTCAGCGACGAAGTCATAGAGATGCCCAAGGGTATCCCTGATGAGCTCTCACCGATCGTATACATTCTTCCATTACAGTTGTTGGCTTACTACTTGGCTGTGCTAAAGGGGCTTGACCCTGATAAACCGAGGAACCTTGCGAAGAGCGTCACTGTGCCTTAGCACCTTTTTTAAGCCCCATTTGCTTCTTTCTCTTGATATAGTTTGTTGGATGTTAAATCGATTCGTGAGGATTTCCCCATCTTGAAGGGGGGTTATATTTACCTTGATAGCGCCGCGAGCAGCCTGACCCCTGAGCAGGTTGTGCTGAAGGAGATGGAGTTTTATCGTAACTATAGGGCAAACGTTGAACGTGGGGTTCATAGGTGGAGCCAGAAAGCCAGTGAGGAGTATGAGAAGGCCCATGAGGATGCGGCCAAGTTCATCGGTGCTCCCAATAGGGCTAATGTGGCCATGCTCAGGAATACAACTGAGGGGATTAATCTCGTGGCTAATAGTCAGGACTGGAAGAAGACGGATAAGATTGTCACCAGTGTGATTGAGCATCATAGCGACTTCATTACTTGGCTGCGTGTACGGCAGAGGTACGGTACCGCTGTAGAAATTGTACGCTCAAACACTGAAGGTATATTTGATCTGGCTGACTGGGAGAAGGCAATCGATGATAATACGAGGCTGGTGGCTGTGACTCATGTCTCCAATGTTTTGGGGTGTATTGTGCCCATCAAGGATATTATTGATATAGCTCATGAGCATGGAGCCAAGGTTCTCATTGATGGTGCTCAGGGAGTCCCTCATATCAAGACCAATGTTAAGGAGCTTGGCGTAGATTTCCTTGCATTCAGTGGCCATAAGATGCTTGGTCCAACTGGTTCAGGTGGCCTGTATATTTCTGATGAGGAGATTCCCACCACTGAACCTCTCTGTATCGGTGGCGGCACCATCGCGGATGTAAGTATCGATGATTATATTCTGACTGTTCCCCCGATGAAGTATGAGGCTGGAACCCCAGCCATCGCGCAGGTTATTGGCCTCGGAGAGGCATGCAGATATCTCAGCAGAATCGGGATGGAAAACGTTGAGGCGTGGGACCTCAAGCTAGCCAATAGGCTTCTGGATGGTTTATCTGATATTAAGGGAGTCGAGGTCTATGGGCCCAAGGACCCGAGGCAGAGAGTTGGTTTGGCTACCTTCAACATTCATGATATGAGTCCTCATGATGTGGCATTGACCTTGGACACGGAGTATGGTATCGCTACTCGTAGCGGTCACCACTGTGCTTTGCCTTTGATGAAGGAGCTGTTCAAGCTAAACGAGGGAAACGTCAGGGCATCAACCTATCTCTATAACACCATTGATGAGATTGATCACTTGATCACAGCTGTCGAAGAGATAGCGCGTGACTAAGCCTTCTCCTTTTTAATACTTGTTTTGTGTTTTTTCTGTTATCATGAGCTACATTAACTCTATTCTTGAAAGAATCGGTAATACGCCTCTCGTTAAGCTAAACGAGGTTGTGAGCCCAGCGTCAGCTGGCGTATATGTAAAGGCAGAGTATCTGAATCCCAGCGGCAGCTTGAAAGACCGTATAGCACTTGAGATGATCCGTGACGCCGAGAAAAAGGGATTGTTAAAGCCTGGCTATACGATAATTGAGGCGAGTACTGGTAATACTGGTACCGCGTTGAGCTTTGTAGGCACCCGGCTTGGATACAATGTTGAGGTCTACATGCCTGAGGGAATGACCCGTGAACGCATCCGGATTATGGAGGCTTATGGGGCTAAGGTCCATGAGTTGGCGTTGAAGAGTGGTAGCGAGGGAAGCATCGCCGGGGCAGAGGTGGAGATTGATACTAGGCTCAAGTGTCTTGATGTGGAAAAGAATAACCCACATGTGTGGTGGGCTCGCCAGTTCAGTAATCCAGCTAACACGAGGGCTCATGTGAAGACAGGTAGAGAGATTATTCAGCAACTCGGTGAACACGTAGATGCCTTCGTCGCAAGTATTGGGGTAGGTGGAACCCTTTACGGCGTTGCTAAGGCGCTCAAAGAGGTCTACCCAGATGTCTTGATAGTGGGCTTGGAGCCTGCCTCAGCACGTTATCCAATCGGTGAAGGATACACGCGTGTGCCTGGCACAGGTGATGAGGTCTGCGGTGGAATAATTGAGGAGATGATGAACAGCGGTATAGTTGATCGCGTTGAAAAGGTCTCAAACAGCACCGCGATAGAGTTCTCTGATAGGCTCGTCCACGAGGAGGGATTGTTCTGCGGTATCTCATCGGGGGCTAATGCGTATATGGCGTGTATGCTGGCTGAGGAGCTTGGACCAGGTAAGAACGTGGTTACTGTGTTGCCTGATCATCGTGACAGGTATCTCTCTGAGAAGAAGTATACCACTTAATCTATCTGTTTATGAACCGGTTATCATCTGTAATCATTTTCTCGATGGAGTATGGATCGATGTTGATCTTGAACCTGCTGACCCTGACCTTTTTAATGGCTTTTCCTGTCTCTTGGTCTACGTCGCTGAATACTCTTACTATTCCAGCCTGCTCCATGTCGTTGATCCGTTTCTGGACAGTGGTGTAGGGAATCTCTGTCTCTATCGCTATCTGTTTCATATATTTTGAGCCGTTTTTGATGTTTGCGATGATCTCCCATGTGTGCCTCATTCCGAGTACCCTTAGTTGTGCGTGAACTTGGTCTCTCTGGGGCTGCATGTTGCTTACTCCTTGACTGGGTGTTTATACAGTATTGGGGCACCGCAGTATAAACAAAGCATTGTTTTTGGGACAACGTGATCGCAGTGTTTGCACCTTGTCAGTGCCTCATCGAGTTCTTCCTTTTCCTCAATAGCTGTCTCTTGTAAGGCCATGTATTCTTGTGCCATCTTTCTTCGAGTGTCTTTTCTTGAAATCGGTTTTAAGGTAAACGCAGTGTGCTGAAGTGTGGAGATGAGTGAAAGTGGTGGTTGGTTACTTGGGTATTGTAAAAAGGAATGCTGAGCCCTTATCTCTGCCCTCTGACTCCACCCAGATATCTCCTCCATGGAGTTCAACTATTCCTTTACAGATGCTGAGACCAAGCCCAGTACCCTGATGTGTGTTAGTTTGGATGTCTGGGAATGGGTTGAAAAGCTTGGGTATCTCTTCTTCCAGTATCCCTATTCCCTGATCTTTTATGCAGAATTGGAGATTGTGATCGTTAGCTGTGAGAATAACATCGATTTTGGTGCCTTTAGGTGAGTAGTGTGATGCGTTGGTGATTAGGTTGATGAGTACTTGAATTATCCTTAGCTCATCGCAAAGCACCGTTTTCTCGTTTGTTTGAATGTTTAATTCGAGTGTTTGATTTTTCTCCCCGAGAAGCGGTATCATTTCTTGATAAATGGCGGTCATTAATGATGCTATAGCTACTTCTTTCTTCTCTATTTTCATGTGGTCAGATTCAATTCTCTGCATATCTAGCAAGTCATTACTGAGGCGCTCTAATCTTGTGACGTTTCTTGAAACCGTCGCCAAGTATCTGGTTAGTTCAGAATCTTTGTCTGTTATTATACTCTCCATTAGCTCTGTGTAGCCCTTGATGGATGTGATTGGAGTTCTAATCTCATGAGTCGCTGTGTTCATCAAATTTGTTTTTATTCTATCCAGTTCAGCAAGTTGCTCAGCCAGTATTTTTTGTTCAAAGAGCTCTTGATCGAGCTTGGCTCTTTCTTTTTGTTCACTGTAAAGAACTGAAAGGTCTGAGGCTATTAACCCCAGTCCATCTCCTACCTTGAAGGCGTTTATTCTAAGGTATTCTATCCCTGAGACATGTTTGTATAAGTCAAAAACTCTGGGTATTCCAGTCTTTATGACTGCGAGATAATCTTCAAGTCTTTCCGAGTTTTTTAGATCTGGCTGAAAATCGAAGAGGCTTCTATCAAGCATTTCATCTCTTTGAAACCCATATCTTTTTGCTCCAATTTCATTAATATCAATAATGTTGAAGCCTTTGTCTAGAACCACAAATGACTCTGAAGCGGCTTCACTGAAAGCTGTGTATCTTTCCAGTAGTTCTCGTTGAGCCATTTGTGCATCTAGTCTCTGAAGTGTGGATGATATTTGTTCGGCGAGAATCTCCACAAGTCTCCTATCTGTTTCGGAGAACGCGTTTATTTTTTCGTTTTCAATGTTTAATACTGCAACTGGTAATCCATTGATAATTATTGGAACAACAAGCTCGGATCTCGATTGTAAATCTCCAACCGCGTCGAAATAGTCTTTTTCTGCTGTTACATCCGATACAAGTTGTGTTTCTCCAGTTTTAATCGCTCTTACAGTTATTCCCGGACCATTCAGAGGTAGCTCAAAATACCCCTTTCTTTCAACACCCCACCTGTATCTGTGGTTAAGTATGGTGCCTTCAACTATTCCCATACTCCCCCTGTTGAACCCAATGGTGTGTGTTATTGCCTCTTCAGTGATATCTGCTACTTCGTCGAGCGTGGTTGCCCTGCTTAGGGCTGCTGCGTGGCTTAGAAGCGTTTCAAGTCTCTGCAAATATGTTATTCTTTGGGTTATATCTCTGAAAGATGTGATAAAGCGAGGTTTTCCTGCCTCGTTATTGTAGAGTATTCCATTGATCGATACGAACCTGTGTTCATTGCCTTTCTTCTTAAACTCGATTCTATAATCCACTACGAAGTTATCATTAAGTAGTTGATTTACTAGTTTTTCTCTCTCTTCTGGGTGCGCGTAATAATTTGTTATTTTGTTTCCGATGATCTCATCAACATCATATCCCAGAATTCTAGCTCCAATTGAGTTTATCGAGGTTATTGTTCCATCTAACTCAATTTCAACCCAGCCTTCTCTGGTTGCTTCCCCTAGAATGCGATATTTTTCCTCGCTCTGCGTGAGTCTTTGTTCAAGTCTTTTTTGCTCTGTGATCTCCTCCGATACTATCTGGGCACCCTTGATTTTTTCATCTTGCTTGAGTAGTGTAATGTGTCCTAGGCCCCACTTGGTCTCACCGGTTTTGGTTTTGTAAGCAATTTCAATGGGCTGAATTGGTGTTCCTTTGATAATCTCTGAGAATAGGCGGATTAGTTTTGGTATTTCAGATGCTCTGAGAAAACCTAGTTTGGTGAAGTGTTTTCCAATTATCTCCTCTGTGTTGTATCCAGTCATTTTGGTTATGGCTGAGTTAGTGTATGTGATGTAACCCTCTCTGTCTATGGTTAGCACAACCATAGGAAGAGCTTCAACTATTGACTGGAATAGGTGGTTTTCTTGGCTTTCCATGAATGATTGAAATATTGTATAAACTAGTATTTATGAGAAGGGTTTGATTTATGATGGGGTTAATTTTATATCCCCTCTGATGAGTTCCTGAAACATGGCGTATAGCCCAATATTTCCATTAAGTGACTCCAGAAAGATGCGTGTTGCGCTCTTTATCTCAGGCTCAGGCACAAATGGTTTGAGAATTATTGAACGATCAAAAGAACCCGACTCCAACTATGAGGTTTCATTGATCTTCTCAGATGTCCGGGATGATCGAACCAATAGGAATGGCGAGAAGATGTGCAAGGCGAAGGATATCGCTGACGTGTATGATATCACTTATGAGTTTGTAGATATCAGAGATTTCTACACTGCACGTGGACTGAAACGCACTGATCTCTCTATTCGCCCCGATTTTGACGGGTTGGTTCTTGAAAAACTCGACGGATATGATCTTGACCTCATAGCAAACGCTGGCTACATGAGCATCATGACTCCGGTGCTGCTGAACCAGTACGCTGGGAGGATTGTGAATGTTCATCCCGCTGATCTCTCGATTATGACTGAGGAGAAGCGGAAATATGTTGGAATCCACGTGGTGGAGGAGGCTATAATGGCTGGGGAATCCGAGATACGGTCCAGCACTCATATTGTGCGCGAAGAAGTGGATCATGGAGAGATATTGATCGTTTCGGCACCGGTGAAGATTAAGCTAGAAGTGTCTATTGAGGACCTTGAGGCTGATAAG
>CAYTVK010000090.1:0-7937 GCA_964441725.1 uncultured Candidatus Bathyarchaeia archaeon
TGAGTGAAGTTTTTCCCTGCACACTCGGTAAGTGCTAAGTGGGCTTGAGTCGAACCACGCCATGTCATCGATTTTCTTTGCCTTGACGAAGTCACTGTATTCCCCAGGGTTGTCGTTAGGATAGGCTATGATCTCTAAATCCACCCCGATCAACTCGTACTGATCACGCAAGTTCTCAGACAGTTCCTTTGTGCCCCATCCATCACCGTATGGCTTATTTAACGCGATCTTCAACCAGTCACCATACCCGGAATCAGCTAACAGTTTTTTCGCTTTCTCTGGATTAAATGGGTATCCGGGTACATCTGAAACATACCCAAGGCTCAACGGGGAGAACACGCTTTCCAGCGGGTAAGCAGCCCCATCTAGAACATCATCAATGAGTTTCCGCTTGTTGATACCATAGTTGAGGGCTTGCCTGACCCGTTTATTCATACATGGCCCTTTCTGGGCGTTGAAGAAGTAGATCATGCAGACGTTACTTTCCTTCTCAACGACACTGGCTTTCGGTCCAACTTGGTCATGGAGCTTGACGTTTAGGGCAGGAATCAGATCCGCTTCACCGCGATTTAAAGCATCAAGCCTAACAAATGGATCGTCCTCCTTGAACCAGTTTACTATCTGATATAGTGCTTTTCCACCCCCGTAGTCGTTGTTTGCGATTAACATCAGTTGGGTTTCTGTTTTTTCTTCCAACATATATGGGCCTGTTCCAATTAGATCATCAGCGATTGTGTCAAAGTGTTTCATCGGGGCAATGGGCATCTCAACGAGTACATCCAATAGATCGGACATAGGTGAATCTAGCTCCATTTTGACAATATGGTTATCTGATGCACTAGCTATCGTATTCTCAAAGTAGCTCGGGTAGATACCTTTCGTACCTGCCTCGCCCTCCATTGAAGAATTTCGGAACCGGTTGAAGGTGGCAACAACATCCTCAGAGACTAGTTTCTCTCCATTATGGAATGAGACATCTTTTCTAAGGTTGAACACCCATGTCTTTGCATCAGGAGATACACTCCAACTCTTGGCCAAACCAGATTTGTAGCTACCAATATTATCCCTTCGCACGAGTGCGTCATAGATGCTGAAAAGCATACTAACTCTAGTCGAGGTGTCACTATTCGTGTGAGGATCTCCTATTCGGACTCGGTTTTGGTAAATATTGACAGCGTTGGTCATATGGAGAACGAGGAGTCTGAAAATGATATAATATTTACTACATGATAGAAACTTGAAAGCGTGTTCATATTTTACTAAAATCTGATACAAATGGACTTGACACATGCGCGTAAATGCGTGGGGTGGTGTTCGAACCCTACCCACTGTGGAGATATCTCCCGACACTTTCCCCTTTTTTCACCGAATATTTTATGAACACCTATTATACTTGGTGTCAATGAATTTCAAGAAAGCCTTCATTTTTGATTTCGATTACACTCTAGGAGACTCATCTCGTGGAATACATGACTGCATAAATTATGGATTAACAAAACTCGGGTTTTCCGCGGTAAACTATGAGGAATCATGCAAAGCTATCGGAAAATCACTACCAGATACGTTGGTACATTTTTCAGGTGAAGAAAACCGTGTAAAATCAGACGAGTTTTACAAATATTTCATGGAGAAAGCAATGGATGTTATGGTACAAAAATGTACAATATATCCAAGTGTCGAAAAAACTCTAGAACATCTAAAATCTAAGGGCTATAAGTTGGCTATAGCATCAACTAAGCATAGGCACAGAATTAACGCTATTTTATCCAAGTTCGATTTATTTGATTATTTCTCGGTGATTGTGGGTGGTGAAGATGTCAAGATTCATAAACCTGATCCATTAGTTCTCTTTCAGGTTTTTGATCGTTTAGGGTTAGAACCCAGTGAATGTATTTATATTGGAGATAATGTGGTGGATGCTCAAGCTGCAGAGAAGGCTAATGTTGATTTTATTGCTGTTCTAACTGGATTGACATCTTATGATGAGTTCTGCAAGTATCCGAATACTGCTGTTATTCGTTCTTTATCTGAATTAATGACATTGATTTAATTTTATCCATCCTTCATCTGGTTCAGGTTGCACCCGCCGCTGTTTTACCCTAGGAGTGGGGTTCGAACCCACGGAGGACTAATCCATCAGGTCCTAATCCCTGCCTCATGAATACTGAACCCCAGAATATCCAATTAATCAGCACACCACAACCTATAATATAAAACTAAACACCACAAAAACACATAAAAAAAGCAACTAAAAAAAGATGAAAACAAAAAAATTATTTTTCCCCATATAACCACCTACCAGTTATATCAAAAACATATAGGTGCGGGTGAGGGATTCGAACCCTACCATCAGTGGTGATATCCCCTTCATTTTTCTCCCGTCGATGATTTTATCAACACTTCACAATTCTTCACACAAACTCACACCAAAAAAATACACCAAGTTACCGCCTACCATTACCAATGGTGCGGGGGGAGGGATTCGAACCCTCGAAAGCCTGAGCTAGAGGATCTTGAGTCCTGCCCCTTTGGCCACTCGGGAACCCCCGCACGAAACAATAAAAACACCACACCCATTTAAAATCGTTCCCCAGAAAAACCTAAACATCCCAAAACAAACACTACACCCATGAAGATCGCCATCAGCCTCGGAGGAAGCCTACTCACAGGAAAAAACAAAGAACCCAACATAACACTCAACCCAGAGAACTACCAAAAATACGCCAACATAATCAAACGCCTCCACGCTGAAGGACACACACTCATGATAGTATGCGGAGGAGGAAAACCCGCAAGATACCTCATCGAAATCGCCAAACAACTAGACGCCACACGAGAAATACAGGACAACCTAGGCGTCAAATCCACACACATCAACGCCCTACTCTTCACAGCCGCACTAGGCAACATAGCAGACCAAACAAAGATTTACCAACGAGGCAGCGACCTACGAAACGCCCCACAAGACAAAGTACTCGTAGGAGGAGGCTACAAGCCCGGAAGCAGCACAGACTACCGCGCAGTGATATTCGCAGGAGCCATGCAAGCCGACCTCATCATAAACGCAACAGACATAGATGGCGTATACACAAAAAACCCTAAACAGCATCCAGACGCAGAAAAACTACCAACACTAACATGCCTCAGACTCGAAGAGATAATCAAACAAAACACACGCCAAGCCCCAGGCGAATACGGACTATTCGACCTCAAAGGCGTCAAACTAGCCAAAAAACTGGGCATCCCCTTAATCATAATAAACGGCACAGACCCCGAGGAGATCATTAGGGCAGTCCAGGGAACCCACAGCGGCTCAACAGTTAGGTAATGAGATTGAAAGCCGAAGCCATTTGCGGACGAGAATTCACTGTAGAGAAACCCCAGAATCCCCAGAAGAACTCTGCCTACTCTGCCAAAAAGAAGAATGCATGACATACACCCAGTACCTCTACGCTGTCACCCACTACAATAACCCATAAACCCAAGAATCACCCCCGCCTAAACATAAAGTAATGTTCATATACCGTGCCCAAGTAACAAAGAGCACTCAGTGATCCACATGTCCTCAGGAAACACCACACTAGACAGATTCAGATTCCAGCGGATGCTAGAACAGATAGAAGAACTAGAGGGACGTGGAACCGAACTCGTCACAGTCTACATACCCCCCGGAAAACAGATCCACGACGTGATGACAGATCTCAAAAACGAGTACGGAACAGCGGTCAACATAAAATCCAAGACCACACGCAAAAACGTACAAGACGCACTCACAAAAGCCATGGAGCGCCTCAAACTCTTCAACAAAGTACCCGAAACCGGACTGGCAATATTCGCTGGCACCATCGCCAGCGATCAACTCGGCGTAGGCGACATGCAGACATTCACACTCATACCACCAGAGCCCATCGGCATCTACTACTACAGATGCGAACACAACTTCATGCTAGACCCCCTATGGGAGATGCTGGAACACGAGGACAGCTTCGGCATACTGGTCATAGACGCAAAGGACGCTACCTTCGCCATGCTGAAGGGTCAACGAGCTGACATACTCAAAGACTTAACCAGCGGCGTAGCGGGCAAGACCCGCGCAGGTGGACAGTCAAGCAGACGATACGAGCGCCTCAGAGAGATGCACCTCCAAGAATACTACAACCGCGTCGGACACTACATGACAGAGTTTTTCCTCAACAGCCCAAACCTCAAAGGAATCATAGTAGGAGGACCAGGCCCCACAAAGGAGGATTTCCTCAAAGGCAACTACCTACACCACGAACTCAAAGATAAGATACTCACAACAGTAGACACAGGCTACACTGGACACGAAGGAGTCAAAGAGGTCGTAAACAGATCCAGAAGCTTCCTGGAACAAGTACGCTACATGCAGGAACGCAAAATAGTGCAAGACTTCCTCCGCCACCTTGGAGAAGACGACGGTCTAGGCACATATGGCGAGGAAGAGGTAATTCAACAGCTCAAGAACATGAATGTCTACACCGTGATCGTCAGCGCCTCCATCAGACGCTGGTATGTGACCTTAAAATGCAGGACCTGCGAATTCACAGAGACCAAGATAGTCGATATGGATAAGTGGGCCGAATTCGAGCAGCAGCTAAGCGAGATGAGTTGCCTGAAATGCGAGGGAGGCAACTACGAGATAGACTCAAAAGAGGACCTCATCGAGGTGCTAGTAACTATGGCTGAAAAAGCCGAGGCGAAGTTTGAGGTAGTGAGCACTCAGACAGAGGAAGGCGAGATGCTCTTCAGGAGCTTCGGAGGCATCGCAGCCATCACAAAGTACAGGACCTATTAGGGCTTCTGTACGAACTCATCTATTATCGGATCAACATGAGTCCAGTCTTTTCCCTTCCTGAAGCTCTTTCTATCCTTCTCTGTAGTCGGTATTGTGTCAAACTTGCACTCATCGTGTCCGAGTATCATACATCTTGTGTGAATCATCTTCTCGCTCAGATCAGCGGCCATAGTCTTCGCCGGATCAATCAAACAGTACATTGCTCCCAACTCGGGTTCACCCATCTCAAGCATGATCTTTCCCAGCTCACATAGCGGCGGCTTTCCGTCACGGTTTTCCCAGAAACCGTACTTGGGTAGCCCCTGATGACCCTGTTTTGTTCGCTCAGCCACGTATTCTCCGTACAGCTTTATGCTGTCCAGTATCAGCTGTTTTCCATCATCCCAGCCAAGCTTCTCCACAATAGACTTGCTAAAAGCCAAATGCAGCAGCGCCAGCCTCTGGGTGACAACCTTAACCTCTTTCTCTGCCTCAACAAGAGGCACCATTTCATCTACCATAGAAATAATGCTGATTTAGGGTAGTAAAAGGGTTTAGAGGATCATGGAGAAACCGATATCCGCGTACTCCTCAACCGTTGCCTCACCGCCCTGGGAAGCCAGAATCTCAAGGTCCTCTACCTTCAACGTATCCATAATATCCTGCACTCCCAGTTTAAGATCAGCCGCCTTATCACCAGCGTAGATTGTAAGCTTCTTCACAGGCGCGTTGAGGCTTACTCCTCTCCTGTTCTTCTCTGTGCGTATGCCACTGATTGCGGCGATGATGATGTCACCTACTCGCTCGGCTTCCTCATCTACCAGCGACTCATCATATTTCGGCCACTCGCTGATGTTGACGCTCTTAACAGGATCATACATGGTCCTGTAGACCTCCTCACTGAGGTGTGGAGTGATGGGCGCCATGAGTTTCAACATATCCCTTAACGAATTATAGAGAGTCCACTGGGCAGCCTCCTTGGGGTCACCCTCACCGTAGAGGCGCGTCTTCGCTGCCTCAAGGTAGTGGTCGCAGAAGACGTGCCAGATGAAGTTACGGGCTGCCTCCGAGGCGTTCATGAAGTCACAGTTCTCCATGGCTTCAGTTGAGCGTTTAATGGTCTTCTGCAGTTTGCTCATGAGCCACTTATCCAGCAGCATGGGCTCAGCATATCCACCATCATAGTCTTCCAGCCTCATACCTGCGAACCGCGCAGCGTTCCATAACTTACGCATAAATCTCCAACCATACTCCACATCCTCCCATCTGAAGGGAATGTCTGTGCCTGTTGAACCTCCTGCCGCTGCCCACTGCCTCGACGCGTCTGCTCCATATTTCTCAAACACCTCTGGTGTGGAGACGAAGTTTCCCAGGCTCTTGCTCATCTTTCTACCGTCTCCGCCGAGTACCATTCCGTTAATGAGTACGCTGTCGAAGGGTGTCTCATCAAACAGGGCTAGGTGCCTTACCATCAGATAATAGGCCCATGTCCTGATGATGTCCTGCCCGCTTGGGTGAACAGAAGCCGGGAACTGGTGTCTCCAGTTGGGTTTATCGGGCCAGCCAGCGTGGATTGCGCACGTCATGCTGCTATCAAACCATGTGTCCATGACATCTGTATCAGGTACAAACTCTGTGCATCCGCACTCGCATGTATCATGAATGGTGGTCACTCTTGGGTCCACTGGTAACTCCTCTTGTTTGGCAAGCCTGACTTTTCCACAATTCTTACAATACCATACCGGTACCGGCGTTGCAAACACACGCTGCCTCGACAGAACCCAGTCCCAGTCCAGTCCCGTGGCCCAGTCGATGAGCCTCTGCCTCATCCAGCTAGGATACCAAGTGATGGTTTTCGCCGTCTCAACTACCTTATCAGTCAGACTGATGGTTCTGAAAAACCACTGGAGAGCCGTCACCACCTCGATGGGTGTGCTGCATCTCCAGCATAGCCCAACCTCTTGGTCTAACTCCTTCTCCTCTTTAACCAAGCCGGCTTCCCGCATATCCTTCACGAGAGCCTTCTGTCCATCGGCTATGGGTATTCCAGCGTATTTTCCAGCCACTGGCAACAGGATGCCCTGTCCGTTGATGAGCTTGACCACGGGTAAATTGAACCTAGCCACGGCTACTACGTCGGCTTTGTCTCCATATGTGCAGATCATCATTGCCCCTGTGCCGAACTCGGGGTCCACCTCATCGTTGCCTATTATCGGGACCTTCTGCCCGAAGACTGGAACCGTCGCTTCTCCACCTATCAGATGATTATATCTCTCATCCGCTGGATGTACACTCAGGGCCACACAGGCTGGGAGATATATTGGACGCGTGGTTGCGATCAGCACCTCTCCCTGATCTGTGCTGAATGGGATGGTGTAGATTTTGCCATTCTTGTGATCGTGTTCTACTTCGGCGTCGGCGATGGCTGTCTCGCAGCGTGGACACCAGTTGATGGGGTGCTCTCCCTTGTAGATCATATCCTTCTCGTAGAGCATGAGGAAGCTGAGTTGAATCTTCCTGATATACTCAGGCTCCATGGTCCTATACTCAGTGGTCCAGTCTATGCTTGCGCCGAGCCTGACAACCGCCGTCTTCATCTTGGCGATATACTGCTCTATCCACTCCTCACACATCCTGCGGAAGACATCAGGTGGAACATCACTCTTCCTTATCCCCTTGGCCTTCTCAACCGCGACCTCTGTGGGTAAACCATGGCAGTCCCACCCCTGTGGAAACAGCACATTATACCCTGTCATTCTCTTATATCTGGCACTAATATCAAAATAGGTCCAGTTCAACACGTTGCCCATGTGGAAGTCGCCGCTGGGATAGGGTGGAGGCGTATCAACGCTGTAGACTGGGCGAGTCTCATCATCCCAGTCGTACCTGTATATTCCTTCTTCTTCCCATATCCGTTGCCATTTCTCTTCCATCTCGAGGAAATCGATTTTTCGTGGTAAGACGTTCACTGCTTTTTCTCTCCTTTTGGCGTTTGGTGCGGACCCTGAGCCAAGTATAGGCATAGGTGGTTGGTTGGTTTCTTTAAAAGGTTGTCCGCGGCGGTCTGACCAATGGGCGTGTGTATTTTTCTCTTATCGAGCCCCGTGGGGGCCAACAAAACGATACCCCATAATCCTCACAT
>CAYTVK010000091.1:0-7933 GCA_964441725.1 uncultured Candidatus Bathyarchaeia archaeon
TAGAACTCTTTTGTTGTCGCCTCCACGTCGCCTCCGTACGATGCCTCAGCTGCGGCCACGGCCTTGGCTACCCTCCAGAACATCCTCATGGGGGTTTCGATGAGTTCTCTATGTTCGTCTCTAAGGAGGTATCTTCTCTCAAGGACTTCGATGGCGTTTACTGTGAGCTTCGGGGCGTCCAGTAAACCCATCTCTTCTCTCAGGGTCCTGAGATCAGCTTTTCTCTCTCTGTAGGTCTTGTACTCGGAGGAGACCCTCTCATAGCCTGCTTCCCTCAAAGTCTCAATGACGACATCCTGTATCGTTTCTATGAAGAGGGTCTGTTTCCCGTAGAGCCTGTTAAGTTTCTCAGCCACGGCGTCCGAGAGAGCCTCTGCAACGCCGTTGTCCTTGCCCTCCACGGCATAGAGGGCCTTGAATATTGCGTTGGTGATCTTCCTTTGATCAAAGTCCTCTATTTTTCCGTCCCTCTTTCTCACCTTCTTAACTGTTTCCGTCAAGGACTCTGCCTCAAAAAATCATCGAGCATGGCTATATTAGAACTCTAGTGTCTTCTCGCCGCTGGCTGGGTTAACGCGTATATCCCGCCTCAAGGTTTGTAACATTGGTATAGGTTATTTGGTACTTTATCCATTTATGGCACTGGCTGAAGGGTGGTTTTCTATTTCTTGGTGTTTCCTTTTATTTTGGAGTTTTTCTATAAGGGGTTAGCTCCGTCTGTTTTTTGGTGAAATGTTTATTATGATCTGTTTTATAGCGACTATAGTCGATGTATGTCGAGTTGTTTGGTAAGCTTGATGGACTCAATACATAACCTTGGAGCACATTTTTGTTGGTTTTTTATGAAATTTTGAGTTATTGTGTTCGCTATCATATGTGTGTGCTGAGACAAATTGATTGAACGAGATTATCTTCCCATTGCTTGGCTTAAGTTGAAAAGTATCCCTGATTAGTAGCGTCTGGCATTTGCTCAATGAATTAATTCTCTTCTTTCAATTATCGAGGTTGAATGTATTTTCTGGGTGCATGGCAATAATATTCTGAATAACCGTATATTGTTTTAATAAAATAGTTAATAAAATTGATTTATGGGTGATATCACCACTGTAAATAGTGTTGTATCTTCTGTACTTTTGTTTTATTGTTTGAGTTTAATAGTGTAAAATAAATGAATTAGATCACTATCATCGTCAGCGTTGAGTTTACCATGTCAACACGCCTAATCTTCAAGTTGATAACATCCTTCAATTTCTCCATGTTCTCTGTCTCCACACGGGCGATGATATCATATACTCCGTAGACCATGTAAACATCTTTCACCTCTGGGATCTTCTTGAGACTCATGGTTACATCATTCTCTTTTCCCGTCTCTGCATTGATTAGAATGAAAGCTATAGCCAACTATCCTTCACCAAATGGATCTATGTCATCGTGAATTAAAAGACAACTGATAAACTAGCTGAGATTAGTACTGGATAAAATGCGTGTGTCATTAGCTCCGTGAAGATAGGCACATATTGTGTAATGTTTGATGTAGAGTGAACTTGACTAAAATGATTAGCATAAAGTGGTAGGCTTCTTTTTCACCGCATGGTTTCATAGAAGGATTGTTGCAATCCTCCGCTAATAAATTGGGTTCTTTTTAATCCTGCATTGACTTTTTTATTTTAATCCTTATTCGGGTGTAAGTTATTAGAAAATTCGAGTGGCATATAATTAGGGGAGCTTGTAGTTTTCTGTAGGACCTATAACTATGTTATTACTGTTATCTCTTAATGTAGATATTTTACCGCTGTTTCGATGAGGTCAGTGTCTTTTTCATATTTGGAATATGAGGGATATTGGGGTTCTTGATCATCCTCTTGATCAGATTCTGAGTTGTGGCTAGTTTGTGGATCTCTTATATCCTTAATATCCTTCATTTCTGAGGTGTCTTCAAGGCTTCTTTGGTAGCCATATTTTGATTGGTACTCTTCTTTTGTTGGGTAGTATTCGGTTTTTGTGAATCCGCTTAGATGTATTCCTCGATAGCATGGAGTTTGTTTTCCCTCTGGGTTTTCGGGGCTGTATAGTATTAGGTGGTAGTCTCTTGTGTAGAGTGTTTTTCTGAGTTGTTCGAAGAATTTTCTGTCGCTTATTAGTATGAATCCACGTTGTTTACAGTACCGAGTGAATGCGTTAACCAGGTCTTGTTTAACCTCAAAGGATTCTGGGTCTTCTTCGATGTTGTTAAAAAGGTTGTTAACTGTTTAGAACATTGTTTCTTATTAGGATTCATTAGAAGTGGCGGAAGCACCGCTCATCTGTGAAAACCATAGAAATTCCATGCTCGTCACAGGCTTCAATTACTTCCTTGTCCTTGACGCTACCACCGGGTTGTACGCAGGCTGTTACCCCGTACTCAGCCAATAGGTCTATGCTGTCCCTAAATGGGAAGAAGCCATCCGAGGCTAACACTGAGCCCGGTATCTCGGCTTTATGTCCACGCATATCTGCCTTCTCCAATGCCAGCTTAACCGCTGTTACCCTATCCTGTTGACCGGTTCCGATGCCTATTGTGGCGTTCTCCTTACCAAGAACTACTCCGTTGCTTCTTACATTCATGCAGATATACCAGCTGAACAGCATGTCCTTAAGCTCCTGGGCAGTGGGCTTCTTCTCTGTGATTACTCTGAGGTCATCGACGCTTCTTAGCTTCGTCAACATGGGTGCCTGTAGGACTATGCTTCCATCCATCTGGACGCTGATGTCCAGCGGCCACATGGCGTCGCCCATGAATTTGCTGATGGCATCCAGTCCATCAACCTGCATGATCCGTATGTTCTTCTTTTGATCAAAGAACTCCATACATCCCTCCTCGTAGCTAGGCGCAACCACGCATTCAACGTAGCTGTTCATTATCTCCTCAGCTGTAGCTACATCCACTTCACAGTTGAATCCAGCCACACTACCGAAAGCTGCCAAAGCGTCACAGTCCCTCGCCTTCTTGTAAACCTCAACAAGGGGCTCGTCCTTATTCTGGGCCGCTGCTCCACTTGGGTTTACATGCTTCATGACTGCACAGGCCGGCTGCTTGAAGTAGCTGACAATCCTCATACTGTTGTTGGCGTCCTCCACGTTGGTCATACTGAGACCGCTCTTGCCTGTCTTCAGCAGCTTAAGGTCTCCAACAGTCAACGGTCCCTCTGTTGGGCTGTAGAAAGCCGCTGGCTGGTGTGGGTTCTCGCCATACCGTAGGCTCATGTGCTTCCTGTAGACTGTCTCGTGGTCACCGATGATGATCTTGATGGAGTCTGGGAAGTCCTCCTCCAGAGCTGTGCTATACAGCTTCTTTATCGAATCTACCTTACTCATAGTGTTTCCTCCAGATAATCAACGATAGCGGCATCATAGCTCGCTGTTCGTTTAAACGCGAGGAGAGCGTATCTTCTTTTAAGCTCTGTTGTTAGCTCTCCATTCTTCTCTTTAAGGGTCTTGATGATCTCGGGGTACTGGGCTGGGTCCGAGACTATGCAGGTCTTGTCGTAGAGTAGGCTTGCTTTTGCTGCGCTTCGAGTCATAGTTGGGCCGCCGATGTCTATGTTGTGTCCAGCTGTCTCAAGATCTGCTCCTCCTTCCACCACCTTCTCGAATGGGTACAGGTTCACTACTACGAGGTCTATGGGCTCTATGCCATTCTCACGCATCCACTTGGCGTGCTCAGGGTCCTGTATGTCTAGGAGTAGCCCTCCATGTACCTTGGGGTGAAGGGTCTTCACGAGTCCACCGGGACTCTCAGGGTGGCCTGTGTAGTCGCTTACCTCGACTAGGTTTTTGTATCCTATTTCTTTGATTTTTCTCGCTGTGCCTCCGCTGCTGATTATTTTTACGTTATACTCTGCGAGTGCGGGTACAAGGATCTCAAGTCCCTGTTTGTCGTATACGCTGATAATTGCCTTTTTAATCATCTTGACTCCCCTTAATCTGGGTAATAGCATATAGGTGGCAATTATAGGCTTTCCCTTACGCATAAATGCAATTTTGATGAAATAATATAAAGGATGATCACGAGGCACATGTCACGTAGACAGGGCTACTCCACGCCATCGAGCCATCCTCCTGAGTAACCTTAACCCATATAGGATTCAACCCATCACCGAGACTAACCAGATGATCAAAGACCAAATTCTTAGGCAACTCATCTCCAATAAACGCTTTAATCCTAACTCTTTGATTCACCGGCACTACTTCAATTACCTTGGGCTCGGCTGTTATCTCCGAGGGCTTGAACTCGAAGGAAACGGGTTTACTTGAGAAACTTATCAAAGCGTCATCAGGGGCATCGAGATCGAGGATCACTCCATCAGCGTCTCCGCCCGTAGTGCTTGTCCACTCCAGTCTCCTGTCGCTAATCTGCTTTACACCTTGATCAACGTAATCAAAGGCGTACTCCCTGAACGTTAAGATTCTCCCTTTATCAATCTCAAGTCCGCCACTCCAGTCCACTCTCTTGGGTCTGCTCTTGACCCGTGCACCCATCCACTCAATCTTGATTAATCTCTTGTCGCCCCGTGGCTCCGAGAACGGGTGTCTATAGACACACTCTGTGCCCCTCATTACCTCCACGGAGTGAAGTGGCTTTGTACCATAGACCTCCACATGTGTGTTCACCGGCCCTTCAGCGGTGACCTCCGCTCCCATCATGCTTCCCTCAATATCAACATGGAGGATAATACGCTCCCCCGTGGTGGCGTAGACTCTTCTAGCCCAGAAAGCTTCCCAGAGAGCTTCTTTGCTCAACTCCTCAGCGTAAACACCAGTATAGCCTCCCCTCGTCGTGAAGGAATCAGATGTCAGAGTGTATCCGGGTCTGCAGGTATGATCGTCGCTGGTTGCTATGAAGCCCACGATGCATTTTCTCTTCAGAGCCTCCTCTAGGAACCATTCAAAGGTCCCGTGGTGGCTGTGAACCTCGATCAATGGCACCCTCTCAGGGTCCCAGTAATCAAGGTTGGCATATCTGCCTCCAATATGGGCGACAGCCATTACGTCGTCTCTGCCTTTGAACTCCTCCCAGAGCTTGCTTATGGGGTATCTGTCGGTGTTCTCGTCGCTCTTATTCTCGATAAGCCAGTGATCGCTCCTATGAAGCTCAGCTCGGTCACCTAGGAAGTAGATATTATGGTCACCACCAGCGGGAGTTAATCCACTCCACTCATACCCGAGGAAGAGCACAAGCCTCCCCGGGATACTATAACACTTCGTCTTGGTCTCCACTTCCTCCCATAGCTGCTTGGTTATTTGGAAATCGTTTCCCTGCCAGCCTCCGAAATCTAGATTCGCAACATCTCTGAGGTAGCTGAAGTATTCGTCTATGGTTCCTGTTCCCACGGTCTGCTTTGTCTGTCCATGCATGTCTCCCCAGTATAGTTTGAGCTTCGGCTCATCCCTGAGGACCTTAACTGGGTTCGACTCCGCGCTGTGTCCACGATCATCATGGGCTCGTATGTACTGTAACCCTTTCTCTGCCAATTTTAACGTGAATCTGTGGGCTCCCTTATCCTCCTCTGTGAACCTGTATGGCTCAACATCTACGCCCTCAAAGGCAACTAGACCCCTGTAGCCATCACTCCTATTACCATATTTATCCACAGCTCGCACCACGACATCAAAGGGAAACCCAGCCCCTGCCCCGGATGGAGCAGCGACCTCAATCCGCTTAGTCTTACCTCCGATGATTTGTACGCTTGGTGAGGACTCTATCTCCTCGAATAATCCGGTTCCGAAGGGATCGACTAGGACTTTGAACATATGTTCCTCTTCCCTGAAGGTCTGTGCCTTTAACCCGGGTGACCCCAGGCTTCTATCCCCGTAAATGATGGTAATGGTGTTCCCCGGGTAGAGGCTGCCGTCTCTCACGTCAACTTGAAGGGCTCCTCTGAAAGGTCGAATATGACCACGACTACTGTACTTATACTCTAGACGGACATCTCTGCTCGCAGACACAGTAGTATAGCCGCTTCCTTTTGGGCCATGGAACTGGGGAGACTCCACGTCGCTGACACTCCTATGAGCAACCCTGATGCTACCCCCATCATCGATCCCATACTTCCCAACGCGATACACGAGCTTCCAGGTGCCAATGCTACCAGCTACCACCTGCCCATCCGGTTCAATATCCGCAGAGCCTAACCATGATCTATCCATAAAACATAGTCTCTGGGCAAGCTATGTAAAACTAATCAAGAAAAAGGGATTATATGGTCCTGCTTGGACCCGGACTGAATATGTCGTGTGGAGCAGCCTCAGATGCACCGCGCTCAGTTACAAGCGCCAAATGGGCCTTCTCCCAGATATCAGGGATAGTAGCTGCGCCTATATACCCCATGGCGGCCTTCAATCCGCCTGTGAATTCTGTTAGAATCTCCTTGACTGGTCCCCTGTAGGGTACCCAGCCTTCGACGCCCTCGTTTATAGACTTGCTAGGCTTGCTGTATCTGTCCTGTACAAATCGTTTTTCACGGGCCTTTGCGCTACCCATGCCATAGTATTCCTTGTAGTAGCGTCCCTCCATCGCCACCAATCTGCCGGGGCTTTCGCTGCAGCCAGCGAAAACATTGCCCATCATGGCGCAGCTTGCACCCACAGCCATTGCCACTGCGACATCTCCGGGGTTTCTCATACCGCCATCCGCGATGACAGGTAGATCTGCTCCATAGGTCTTTACAGCGTCTGCTACTTGGCTCGTCGCGTACAAGGTGGGGGCTCCTGCCCGAGTAACAATGCTGGTGCTGCATATGCTGCCGCTGCCTATTCCTACTCTGAGCCCTGCGACTCCGTCAAGCTGTGTGATGATATCTTCGGCTGCCTGGTATGTGCCGATGTTACCTACTATAACATCCGCTTCAACTTCCTTCAATATCTCCAAAGTAGCGTCGAAACAGTTCTTGTTATGGAAGTGGCTAACGTCCAGCACCAAGATGTCAACGTACTTGTCTATGGCCTTGGCTCTTGGAAGATCATAGGGACTGATAGCCGCTGCACAAAGCAGCCTGCCCTCCTCATCTCTTACTGCTTCTTGGAACTTGCCTTTGAGGGTGATGTCCTTCATGGTTATCAAGCCCTGTACTCTTCCATCCTTATCCACTATGGGGAGCTTCTCGATCCTGTGCTCGTGAAGTATCTTCATAGCCTGTTCGAGGTCTGTCTCCTCTGTTCCAGTGACTACGTCTTTGGTCATTACATCCTTGATCATTAGGTTGCTCTCGGCTAGACGAACATCTCTCCATGTTACTATTCCCTGTAGCTTGCTCTCCTCGTCTACAACTGGGAATCCCTTTACATTATGCTCCTCCATCAGCTTCAGGAGCTCCTCTACTGTACTATCAGGCGAAACCGTTACCACGTCCCTGATAATTACTGCCTCTGCGCGTTTGACCCTCCTCGCCATCTCCACTTCCTCCTTGGCGCTACAGTTCCTGTGAAGAACCCCGAGTGAGCCTTCCCTTGAAAGGGCTATAGCCATCTCGGCTTCGGTTACTGTATCCATGGGGCTTGCGATGAGTGGGATGTTGAGTTTGATGTTCTTGGTTACGTTGCTCATGACGTTGGCGTCATTAGGCTCCAGCGTGGTCCAGCCGGGTAATAGAAGAACATCGTTAAAGGTGAGGGCTTTTTCCGCATTCTCAAATTTTGCACGGAAACCCATTCATTTACACCATTTTAAACCCCTAACTCGGTTACGCGCTTAATATAGTTTCTGGTTAAAGGGAGTTGAATATTACAATAAACGTGCAACGATTATGGGAATACTTCTATTAATAATCGAGTGAAGTAGAGAATAATCCGGTGGTCCCTGTTTGAAGATCGTAAAAACCATGTGCGCCCGCGACTGCCCAGACGCATGCTGGCTAGATGTAACAATTGAGAACGACACCATAATTAAGGTGGAAGC
>CAYTVK010000092.1:0-7885 GCA_964441725.1 uncultured Candidatus Bathyarchaeia archaeon
AAATCCAAGAAAATACCTGAGGCCACTGGAGACAGCATAAAGTTCTCCCTACCGAAAGCTACCCTTGCAGGGTACAAGGTATCTGAAGCGATGGATTTCGAGTGGAAGGTCCCGGAGACGGTTAACGCCATCGAGAGAGTGCGTGCGAGAGCATATTACTACGCTTACTCGGTTTACGCCATGTATCTTGATGTATTAAAGTCCCTTGAGCTGGTAAAGCTCGGTAAT
Source organism: uncultured Candidatus Bathyarchaeia archaeon (assembly GCA_964441725.1). Classification (GTDB taxonomy): domain Archaea; phylum Thermoproteota; class Bathyarchaeia; order TCS64; family TCS64; genus RBG-16-57-9. The sequence continues at coordinate 229 of CAYTVK010000092.1, forward strand.
GCAAAAATCTGGAACAAATACAGCAAGCCAAGGAACGGTATAGGGGTGGGAATGGTAGAGGCAATGCGTGGATCATTAACACACTGGGTAGTAATGAAAGACCACAAGATAGCCAACTATCAGATAATCTCCCCATCCACATGGAACGCAGGACCAAGACTAGGAGACGACGACTTGGGCCCATATGAGGCAGCCATAAAGGACACACCCATAACTGAGGCTCACACAGGAGACGATCTATACGGTGTTGATGTCGTACGTGTCGTCAGGAGCTTCGACCCATGTCTCGCGTGCTGTGTGCACCTGTACAAGGGCGACAAGAAGATAGGGTACATTCCCGAGATCTAATTCTTTTCTATTTTTAATAATTTTTTAACGTGTTCTACTGCTTCAGGCACAGCCTCGCTTACTCTCGGGGAGAGACTGTACGTCGCGCCGAGGCTCTCTGGTTTACAGCCTATTATATAGACCGTGGTGGGGAGTGTACCGATTGCCTTGCTAAATTTAAGAAGCCCCTCCAGTCCTACTTCGTGTAATGTTAATCTACTTAGCTCCATCGCGTCAGTTGGAGTGATCTCTTCAACGTTAACCTGTAGCTGTCTCAGTGTTCCCGGTTCCTCCTCCATCTCCATGGAGTCTATGAAGATCACTGTATCGTAGCCTTCTAGGTCTGTAGCTACTGTGAGACCCGCTGTTCCCATGTCCCGCAGTTCAATGTTTTCAGAGAACTTCTCTTTTTCCAGTGCCTCTATCACCATTGGACCGAAGGCGTCATCGCCCATGAGCAGGTTTCCTATCCCGGCTACGAGTATTCTCTCAGTCTTCATCTGGTGTGTCTCCCACTATTTTCTTCTTGATGGCTTCATCGCCTCTTGGGGTTCCTGTGAAGGTCCTCCATGCCTGACCTAGGGGTAGCCTGTTTACCATGTATCTTAGGTCTACGTATCTACGGATAAGCCATCCCAGCCAACCTGTTAACTGGATGTGCTTCATCTGCACTGCGGCCCAGCCTGTGCCAACTGGTACGGCGTAGTAGACGGGTTTAGGTATGTAAGGCTGGGTTTTCCTGTTTCTCAGGTTATTTTGGATGCTTGTGGAGACGTATTTTGCGTGTTCCAGTGCTGTCTGAGCCATACCGTAGTATTGATCTCTTCCGGCGTCCCCGATGACGTATACTTCTGGGTGATCCTTGAGATTGAGGTGTTCATCTATCGCGTCTGTATCGTATGGGATTATTGTCTTGGGTTTGACCCCTGCAGTCCAGATTATCGTATCCGCTTTAATGTGAAGATCACCGAGAGACACATCCTCAAGATGCTCCCTCATTAATCTTCTATGGTAAAAGATGTTGACGCCGAGGCTTCTCAGCCTCTTATCGACGACATCCGATATCCCCGGTTTGAGCTTATCCAATATCCTTGAACCAGAGTGAAACAGGTCCACTGTGATAAGAGATGGATCAACTCCGTTTTGGATCGCGGTTTTTCGTGCGTTTCTCGCTACAGCTGCGGCCATCTCGACTCCTGTTCCACCGCCACCCACTATCACGAAGTGTCCTAGACTGATCTTTTTCTTATCGTCCGCCGTGGTTATGCTTTGAACAGTTTTCTGTATATGTTCTCGGAGCTTTACAGCCTCCTTTGAGGAGTTTATGGTGAATGTCATATCTCCTATTATAGGTACTCCGTGGAAGTTGACGCTGCTTCCCGATGCTAAGATCAGGTAATCATAACTATACTTTGCACCGCTCTCACATATAATCATCCTTTTTTCTAGATCAGCTCCCTGTACAGGGTCAATGATTAGCTGCACCTTGTCGAGAAAACTGTTTAACGGTATGTATACCCCTGCTACGCTGTTGCCTTCTACTATTCGAAATATGCATGCCTTGTAGTCGTGCCAGTCTCGATCAGAGATAAGTGTGATATCTGTTTCTCGTTCCACCTTTTTTGATAGCTGCAGGGCAGCGTTTACCCCCGCGAAACCCCCTCCCACAATGATTATTCTTGGCTTACTCTTCTCCGACTGCACTATCAGCACCTATTATTATAGGTGAGGTAGCCGGTGTTAAAATACCTGAAAGAATCTGATACATTATATCGGGCTTAGTTATTGACATATTTGAAATGACTCTAGACCTTAGTAAGGAGTTGAAAGGCGTCTATAAGGCGAAGCAGAGCCCTGAATTGATAGATGTCCCCGTTGGCAGGTTTTTAGCGATTGACGGCAAGGGAGACCCCAACGGTGAGGAGTATCAGCAAGCCATGATGGCGCTTTACGGTGCAGCGTATACGCTGAAGTTTCATTACAAGGCTCTTGGTAAGGACTTCAAGGTTATGGCTCTTGAGGGCATCTGGTGGATAGATGGAGGGGTTTTTGATATGAGTAATCCTGCTCCACATGAGAATTGGAGATGGATTTCCATGATTCGTGTACGGATTACGTTGAAGAAGCTGCGCTTACCGAAATATTACCCAAGCTAATTGAAAAGAGGGGGGAGAAGGTCCGAGCAGTGCGGTTAACAGACTTCGATGAGGGGTTATCAGCCCAAGTGCTGCACCTTGGACCTTACAGCGAGGAAACTCCCACCATCAATCATCTGCACAGCTGGGTAACCGAACAGGGCTACAAGTTACGTGGCAATCACCATGAGATATACTTGAGCGACCCCCGCAGATCAAGCCCCGAGAAGCTGAAGACAATAATACGCCACCCCGTCGAGAAAAAGCCGTAAAAAGTAGCTTACCATACCGCTTTTTGTCACTATTTGAGATCAGATCCGGGCTGTTTTGTGGCTGTTTCTCCTTAAAGAAACCCTTAACCGTCTCTGATTTTTGACCCCCCTCCCTCCTATGCCATAAACCTTCACCTGACTCAAGGATACGGTTAATAAGAGGCATGTAATCTGCGCTGTTATGATAACGGCGAAATCCAGCGCACGGAAGACCCTTGAGGATTTCATCTTCAGGAAGATGAGTGATCAGGGAATAGTTGGTCTCAGCGTCGCTACTTTGAAGGAGGGGAAAACAGAGTATAAGCGGGCTTTTGGTTTCAGAGACTTCGTGAAAGGAACCAGTTCTACCACGAACACCATCTACTGTATAGGTAGTTTGACTAAGTCTTTCACCGCGAGCGCTGTGATGCAGCTTTACGAGAAGGGCGCTATCAATCTGGATGATCCCGTAGGGAAATATTTGCCTCTTGAACTGACTGCCATGGGTGAGCCTGTTTTAATCAAGCATCTTCTCAGCCATAGCAGTGGGCTGAGCGCCCTAGGTTATGCTGAGGCTACTCTTACAGCTGTCACTGATTTCAGCGATCATTGGCTGCCCATCAGCAGCCCTGAGGACTTGATGGTTTTCATGAATGGCGCAGATGAGTGGGCGATGGCGAAGCCCGGTGAAAGGTACGCGTATCTCAATGAGGGTTACATTCTGCTGGGTAGCGTCATCAAGGCTGTCTCTGGAATGGAGTACGCTGATTATGTGAAGGCGAACATTCTTGAGCCCCTCGGCATGAAGAGAAGCACCTACTATGAGCACGATATTGAGCAGGATAATGATGTTGCGACGCCTTATGTTTCATCCGGTGAAGGTGAGAAGGTTGAGACCCGTTACCCGTTTGGTCAGATGATCGCTGATGGGGGCTTGATGACAAATGTCGTGGATATGATAAAGTTCCTCCACATGTTCATCTTCAACGGTAAACCCAACGGGGTTAAGATACTCTCGGAGGAATCCATCAAGCTCATGACCACACCAAAGGTCAAGACAAGCGATATACCGCTGGGCAGCGCGGATGACATATTCTATGCATATGGGCTTAGGATCAAGTCCGGGTTCTTCGGGTACAACCTCGTCTATCACAGCGGCAGCGTCTTCGGCTCAAGCGCCTATATGGGCTTCATACCCGAGAAAGGCGTGGGCGTGGTTATCATGGCTAGTGGCGGATACTTCCTAGAAGACATAGGAGAGATGGCTATAGCTCAGCTACTGGGTGTCAACCCTGATGATGTTCCCTACTTCAAGAGAATAGAGCAGCTGGAATCCGTGACGGGCACCTATACTACCTTCAGGAACACCTCAGAGTATGAGGTGAAGCGCAACAGGGGGATACTGCAGCTGGAGACCAGCTTCTGGCAGAGGACATGGACCACCCCATTGATACCTGTTGATCTTGATGGCGATGTGAAGCGCTTCGTAGTTTACGGATTGGAAACCATGACGCCTGTCGAGTTCGTCTGGAGAGACGGCGAGTTATTGATGTTTTACGAGAACTCGTTAGCGAAACGGGTGAACGACTAGTAAACTGTTTTTAGCCCATACACACTCATCACAATTATGAGTATATTGCATGAAAAGACGCAGACGATGCTGGAGACCATCGCCTACGAGGCAGACGGCGTCATCGGAATCCACTCCTTCGACCCATCTAATCCCGAGGAGGAGTTCGAGGTATACGCGGACGAGGTCTTTCCGACGGCCAGCATCATCAAAGTACCTGTACTACTGGAGTTCTACAGGCAGGCAGCCGATGGGGTGCTCGACCCTAACGAAGTTCATCGCCTCCATGATGAACACAAGGTGGGTGGCAGCGGCATTCTACAGTTCCTGTCTGATAGAGTTGAGCTGACTCTTGAGGACTGGGCGAAGCTCATGATCAACCTCAGTGATAACACAGCCACCAACTACATGATAGACATAGTTGGCATGGATAATGTGAACAGCCTGCTGGAGCAGCTTGGATTCATGGACACCAGACTTCTTCGTAAGATGCAGGCGAAAGGAGTTGACCCTAATAAGTTTGAGAACCTCACCACTCCAAGGGAATTCTCCACGTTGATGCTGATGATCATGAACAACGAGGGCTTGGACTCTGATGTATGCATGAAAACCCTCAGTGTGCTATCGCTGTATAAGGATGGGATAATCCGGGAAGCGTTACCAGTTGACTATGTTGTCTCTGATAAGAGCGGCTGGATGGGGGCTGTCCAGTGCGACTCCGGTATCGTGTACGCAGAGAAACCGTATATCGTGACTGTGATGGCGAAACATACCCCTGATTGGGATAGAAACGGTGCAGAAGCCAGAGCTGCTTTGAGGCAGGCAGTAGCCGAGATACACGGATACTATCAGAACACCGCAACAGCGTCAAGGTTCGGCAGACGAATCACATGAGATGTAGAATATTTGATATGTGGCTTCTCTCAACAATTTCATCAACATGACTTCCGCATGCGCTCGAAAAACAGTGGTAATCCTGCTTGTACTATTCGCAGGGTCTGCTATCCCTGTTTTTGGGGCTAGTTTTGATGGAGTCTATAATTACGCCTACAATCTCAATGGACCCAACGGATGGGAGACCCACCGCGTTGATGGAGGCTTCATCATCCAAGGAGAAGTGATCAGCAGCAACCCACCCGCCCTCAGCGGCACGGTGGACTCCAGTGGAAACGTGTACTTCACAGGGCCAAGCCCATATGGAAGTCCCAGCGCTACATTCACGGGCGTAATACAATCCGATGGAAGAGGTAAAGGCTACTACACTGACTCTCAGGGGCTTCAGGGGGCATGGAGTGTTAGCAGGGTCTCGGGCTCATCTGATTACGGGAGTATAATAGTGAATGTAATGTCAAGTTTTGCCTTCATAGGAGAGTTCTTTGGATTAACCGGGTCAACGGCTGCCGCTGTTGGCACAGCCACTGTCATCACCGGCTTCATATTCATCGCAGTAATAGTTTCCTCCGCTGCCTCCGGTGCAAGACGTACCGGTCAATACATTGCCACAGAGCCTGATATGCCTGCTAGAGAACAGGGGAGTCCATCATCCACTATCGGCATGCCTCCGTCTCCACTGAACCCACCCGCGGGGTTAAGTGTTGCGCCGCCTGGGTTGCCTAACTCCATTGGACTGCGTTCTAGGTGGGGAAGAAACGTTATCCTTGATTGGAAGAAGCCAAAGTATGATAAGAGCCAATATGAGCTCTATGGCTTCGAGGTGTTGGAGCTACGTTATGATGGGATGAGCTCTACGCCATACGGTAACCTCATGGATCGGTTATCGCCGCGTTCCACCAACTGGCGTGGAAGAGTGAAACAGACTTATCAGTTTAACACTCAGGGAGACATCGCGGGGTACAGGGTTGACGCATTATTCCTGAACAAGCAGTCTCCTTACCATGAGTTCATCAGAGTAGGCGAGACAGCCTATTACCATCGATGAGCCTGCCTGAATCCTTTTATCATCAACCACATTGAATCAAATATGAGTATTGAGCTTCCCGAGGCGCGAATACTCGCAGAGCAACTGGATACGTCGCTGAAAGACAGGGTCATAGAGGCTTATGATCTAATGGACGTTGAGCGGATGATGAAGATAGGCTTCATCAACAAAGAGCTATGTGATTTCCATTCACTAATAGGCAGAACCATGCTAAGCGCTGTGTCCCGTGGCAATACTATCAAGGTGAGAATGGATGGCTGCATGAATCTACTGATCTCTCCCGAGTACGGTGGAGTAATCACCCTAATTGATGGAGGAGAACCTTCGCGATATCATCTGAAACTAGACTTCAAAGACGGCTCAACATTAACCATCAGAATCACAAGCATGGGCTTAATCTACGCTGTAAGAGACGAGAATCTTGAAGACAGTTACATGTATCGTAGAGATTTTCTCAGTGGAGTCTCACCTGATGCCCCCGTGTTTACTTGGGCGTGGTTCAAGACGACGATAGGTTCAGAGAATAGACAATTAAAGCCACTGTTGGTGGGTAAAGATGCGTACATTATTGGCATCAGTAACGCGACTTTTCAGGACGTGATCTACCGCGCCGGGATTCACCCGAAGAGAAAAGCCTCAGAGTTATCAGAGAAAGAGCTTCGGGCTCTCTATGACTCCATCAAACTCGTGATAGATGAACGACTCAGACAGCGTGGAAAAGAAGAGTTCATAGACATACACGGAGTAAAAGGTGGATACATTTCAGCGATGGGGTCAAATATGAAGGATAAAAACTGCCCCCGATGTGGCTCAATGATAGAGAAAATAGCATACGGTGGCGGAAGCGTATATCTCTGCCCAAGCTGCCAACGCTAACGACCATAGTGCCCGGCGCCAAGTATCCGAGAAATCTAGATCATCTACCTTCACGACACAGGTGTTAAAGCAATCCTTCTCCAATGAGAGAGCAGTGTCTCCCATGAGTAAAAATAGAGCAAGGGACTTAGCTGTCCCATTTGAAGGCGAAACAGGGCCTTTCAACGCGATAACCGATGTTAAAGGCGTTCTAGTAGGGCACTCAACCCTCGTATCCGGCGAAGGTAAACTAGTAGTAGGTAAGGGCCCTGTCCGAACAGGCGTCACAGCGGTTCTGCCCCGTGGTGATAGCTATGACCCTGTATTCGCTGGGTGGTCGTGTCTCAACGGGAACGGGGAGATGACTGGCACTACATGGGTGGAGGAGTCTGGGTTTCTGGAGGGGCCAGTCATGATTACCAACACTCATAGCGTAGGGGTCGTCCATGACGCTGTTATAGAGTGGATGATGAAGCGGAAGATGATGAACCCTGAGATAGGTGAGGTTCATTGGTCTCTTCCTGTTGTGGCTGAGACATATGATGGGCGACTGAATGATATTAACGGGTTTCACGTGAAG
>CAYTVK010000093.1:0-7837 GCA_964441725.1 uncultured Candidatus Bathyarchaeia archaeon
ATAGCTCTTTGATGATCCCTGACAGGTAGCCTCTGAGGAAGAAACACTGGGGCAAATCCAATTTCAGGCAGAACCGCTTGAAGGCGTTATCCCTCAACACAACCCTGATGTTTCCCGTCTGTAGGTTAAACTCCTCGATCTCCATCTTGGCCCAGCCGACCTTGCTGGCGTTACGCAGAACCAGTTCAAACAGTTCTCTTAGAGAAGCACCGTGGTGATTGAATGTGCAGAGAACATCTTGGCAGAAAGCCATTCCATTCTCGCGTCCCATCTGGAATACTATTGATTCTCCCGCTGAGCCAAAACGGTTTACGATGGACTCCAGTAGGTTGAGAAAACTCTTCGATGTAAATGTCAGGTTCTCTGGAAAGATAATAGCGTTCTCGTTCACATTTCGCGCCCCCCAATCAATGTTTTGAATCAAGCTGGTTTAGATTTAAGCTTTTTTTTCTCGAAAAGAATGTACAAATTGGATTCAAAACACATATTGTATAATAATTTTGAGGGTTTCTATCTGGTCATTTTAAGATAATTCAAAGAGATAAATAGAAAATATTTCTAGTTCGTAAAACGAGTTTTGTTATGTTAAAACTATTGTTTATAGTATTTTTCTGAGTAAATGATTACGTTTTTCGTACCATTTATCACAAATCTTATTACATAAAGTATGGGAAATTTTTTAATGTGAGTTAAAAAAGAGGTTTTAAAGTTGACTGAGTTCGAAAATATACACGTAGTATGGCTTTCAGGACAAGCATGTACTGGATGCACAGTCTCCTTCTGTAACTCAAGCCACCCGAGTTTACTCGATCTTTTAACTGGTTTCATACCCCAAGCCGCTGGCGTAACCCTAGACTACCACGCGACTATAATGACCCCCTGTGGGGCAGAGGCATTGAAAACAATCGAGGCGGCTGAGAGAGGGGAACTGTCACCATTTGTGCTGGTTCTTGAGGGAGCTATTCCCGATGAATCTATCGCGGAAAAAAACAATGGTTTCTGGTGTGTGATAGGGGAGGATGAGGAGGGAAACCCCGTCACATTCAGTGAGAGGGTTAATAGATTGGCGAAGAACGCTGCGGCGTTTGTCTGTGCAGGTACCTGCTCTGCCTATGGAGGCATACCTCATGGAAACCCTAATCCCACTGGTTCCAAGGGAGCATTAGATTATTTTGGTCGAGACTGGAAGAGCGCGCTGGGAATACCGATAATAAGCGTCCCCGGCTGCCCATCCCAAGGAGAACACCTTGCCGAGGTCTTAGCATACGCCGTGCTGGCCGTCAGAGGCTTCCTGCCATTACCGGCACTAGATGAGGAACATCGCCCGAAGTTTATCTTTGAGCATACTGCTCACGAGAACTGCCCGAGGGCTGGACTCTTCGCTGATGGAAAAAACAGCCACAACTTTGGAGAACCATACTGTATGGGAACCATGGGCTGTAAGGGACCCATATCTCACTGTGATGTGCCTCGGAGAGGATTCATCGAAGGCGTGGGAGGATGCCCTACCGTGGGTTCACCATGCATAGGATGCACTGAGCCGGAGTTCCCTGATCGTCCGTTTAGTCCATTCTTGTCGAAGGCTCCTGCGGGTTTCTTCGTTGGTGAGAAGATTAGGAGCTTCGGAGGAAGCGCAGACGCTGTATGGAGTCGCATTAAGGACGCGTTGCAGGGGAGGGAGATTTAGATGGAGCTAATGAAAAAGAAGGAAATCACCATAGAGCCCCTCTCAAGGATAGAGGGACATCTAGGCATAAGGGCGGAGGCGGACCTTGAGAAAAAGGTCTACTCAGACGCTTACTGCTACGGCACAATGTTCAGAGACAGGGAGCCAGCCGACGCGATATGGATAACCCAGAGAACATGTGGCGTCTGCCCGACGCCTCACGGAATCGCCTCCGCTATGGCCGTGGATATGGCGTATGGTGCGCCGCCACCACCAATGGGGATCGCGTTAAGAAACCTTCTGCTGGGAGCAGAGCAACTCTACGACTCGCCTCTTGGATGCATCATACTCGAAGGCCCAGACTACAGCGAGTCTGTGGTGAAGAAATCAAACCCAGACTGGTGGGAAGTAGCGCAAAATACTCCGGCGGAGCACTCGGTCATTCATGGCTATGAGCGGATATCGGATATCATGCGTGGACTGAACCCCCTCTCTGGAACCATCTGGTTAAAGTCGCTGGAGATAGAGAAGACCGGCAGAAAGATGGCCACGCTTCTGGGAGCGAAACATCCTCACGTAAACACCTTGGTTCCAGGCGGAGTAGCGAAAACCCTCACACCCAGCGATGTGGAGCAGTATATAGCGATGCTCTCGAAGCATATTGCCTACACGAAGGAGTTTGTGAAGACCTTTGATGATATCCTGGACTTCGTGCTGAGCATGGGATACGGGGACTGCGGAGTACGTGAGAACAACTTCATCTCATACGGTGGCTACGAGGACCTATTCTCCTATAACGCGAAATACGAGGACCTAGCAGAGTTCGCAAAGAAGAGAAGCGTCTCACCCGGTGTGATAATAGACGGGAAACTGATCTCACAGGATCTTGTTGAGATCAATGTAGGGGTTCAGGAGATGGTGGACAGGAGCTACTTTGAAGATTGGGATGGTCCAAATAGATCCGAGGACCCGCTTGGGAATACGTTGACCAAGTATCATCCATGGAACAAGGATACCAAACCTGCCCCAGGTCCATACAAGAACTGGGAGGGAAAATACAGTTGGGGCACCTCTGTCCGATGGAGCGACTGGAAGAACAGCATCAACGGTGAGTTGAATACCGTTGAGCTTGGCCCAATCGCGCGGATGTGGGCCACCGCAGCGGGGAAACTCGTGCCAGAGTCCACAGGTCACAGCCTCAAGTTCACTGTTCCGGGAGGAGCTGTCACAGGCTACAGGAACGCCGATGAGATGGAGATGGAGTGGAAGATACCTGAGAGGGTTAACGCCGTTGAACGTGTGAGGGCTCGCGCCTACTATCACGCCTATTCAGCTTATGTTGTCTATAATCAGGTTCTCGCTGGGCTTGGTTTATTGAAGAAGGGTGAGGTAAAGGTGTGGAACAAGTACAAGAAGAACAAGAATGGGGTAGGAGTCGGTATGCATGAGGCCATGAGGGGCGGAGTAGCCCACTGGGTGGTGATGCGGGACGGCTTGATTGAAAACTACCAGATAATGGCTCCGAGTACTTGGAACGCTGGGCCTAGACTAGGAAAAGATAACTATAGTCCATATGAGGCCGCCATCATCGGTTCACCCATCAGTGAGGGAGAGGAAGTCACCGGGGTTGATGTGGTTAGAACCATACGAAGCTTTGATCCATGTCTGGCATGCTGTGTTCAGGTCTTCAGGGGAGACGACAGGATAGTCGAGATTCCCGAGATCTAAACCCCTTTTATTAAATTCATCACTATTTCTACAGCTTCATGTGTAGCTGCCTCGACCTCGTTTGAGAGATCTAAGCCCATCTCAAGGTTTTTTGGTTTGCAGCCTATGAGTATTACTTCCTCTGGTAGCGTGTTGATGGCCTTGGCGAATTTGAGTAATCCTTCTAGGTCCGCATCATGGAGGGTCATTCGTGATAGTTCCGTTATGTCTTCTGCTGGCTCGTCTACTTGGAGCTTTGTTAGGTATAGTTTTCCGGGTTCTCCGTCCATGGTCATGGTGTCTAGGAAGATGGCTCTCTGGTAATCTGATAGGTCTGTGGCTATGGTTATGCCGGCTGTTCCCATGTCACGTACCTCTATGTGGTCTGGGATGGGCATCTTGTTGAGTAGGTCGGTTACTTTTGGCCCGAAGCCGTCGTCGCCTAGTAGTCGGTTTCCTATTCCGGCGATTATTGTTTTCTGATCCTTCATGGATGAATCACTGGACATATTCTTACAAGTTGATCAGAGATAGTATGAAAATGTTACCATAGGGAAAAGGATAAGGTTACAGATCGAATTTTTTGATGGTCTGTTTCATGGTGTTTTCCAGTATGTTGAGACCTTCATCGATCTGCTCCTTGGTTATTATGAGGGCAGGCATCATCCTGAGTATGCTGGTATTCCAGCTGCTTCCGATGAGCAAGCCATTTTCCTTGATCTTGCTCGTGAAGTACTGCATCGGATTCTTCTCAGGGTCCATCTTCTCGTCTCGGGGGATGCCTTCAGGGATGAGGCTCTTCTTGGAATCCCGATCCATGACGAGTTCTACTCCGAAGAACAAGCCTAGGCCGCGAACATCGCCTATGATCTTCACACGATCCATCATGCCTTTTAACTCATTCATCAGATAAGCCCCCATCTTGGCGGCGTTATCCGCCAGCTTCTCCCGCTGATAGTAGTCGATTACTGCTAGGGCTGTAGCACAGCTTACCGCGTGTCCGCTGTAGGTGTAGCTGTGGGGGAAGCCTTTTTCGTCGAAGTAGTCTGCCATCTTCTTGTTTATGATGCATGCGCCGAGGGGTATGTATCCGCATGTGATTCCCTTCGCGTATGTCTCCACATCGGGCGCTATGTCCCAGTGCTCGTAGGCGAACATCTTACCCGTGCGGGCGAAGCCCGTCATCACCTCGTCGAAAATCAGCAGTATGCCTTTCTCGTCGCATATCTCCCGGATGCGTTTCCAGTAGCCATCCGGTGGCACTACCTGTCCTGCCCAGCTGCAGATTGGTTCAGCCATGAATGCAGCGACTGTGTTTTCTCCCTCTTTCTCGATGGTGTACTTGAGGAACTCTGCACAGAACAGCCCGCACTCCGGGTAGGTTTTCTTGTATGGGCACCTGTAGCAGTAGGGGCTGGCTATGTGTTTGAATTCCTCGAAGATGCTGAGTCCCTTGAACTGCCTGTTTCTCGCTGATCCTCCGACGCTGACCATTGCGTATGTTGATCCATGGTAGGCGTCCCAGTAGCTGATGATCTTGGGTGCCTCCCTGTATAGCTGGGCTAGCTTGATGGCTACCTCGTTTGCCTCTGTGCCGCTGTTTCCGAAGAATGTCTGGCAGAGAGAGGGGTCTGTGATCTCTGCTAGTTTCTTGGCTAGGGCTATCTGGGGCTCATTATAGTAGCTGGGGCTTGCATATGCGAGTTTGTCCAGTTGTTCCTTGGCTGCATCTATGGCTACCCTGTTGCCTAGCCCGATGTGGACGTTGTAGAGCTGGCTCATGAAGTCCAGATATTTTTTGCCGCTGGTGTCCCAGATGTTTACTCCTTCGCCGTGGGTCATGACCACTGGCTTGTACCGCTGCTGGGGTTCCCAGCGTTGGACGAGGTATTTTTTGGCGTCTTCCATCATTTTTTGGGTCTTTGTTTGATCTGACATTAAATCACAGTTGATCTCTGCTCTGTGAGGTTATAGAATTTTTGACGTTACCTTGACGCTTTTCGTCATGTTTAGCCCGGTTACCCTACCGCTTTTTTGCATTGATCAGGATAGAAAAGAAGACCCAGATGGGTTTATTTTGTGACTGGGTGTCCTGTTTCGGCTGGGATTGGTTTACCCTCTTCCCCCTATTGGGGTTGTGATGTGCATTTCACCGGATATAAACTTCAAATAATAAGGCGATGTACTGTGTACTCATGCTGCCGGCTTCATTCTCCAGTATGTTGCATAAGATTGTAACCGGCGAGTACGGGGTTAACCCCACGGCGATCTATAACGAGGACTGGATGCTCAGATTATTGCTCCACTACCATAGTAGCGGGGTTAAATGTTTCCCGTTTCCATCAGACGAGAAAGCCAAGTGGTTCTCGGATGTTCAGCTTCAGACCGCTTTTAGGGCTAGGTACAGGAATGATCCACTGTCTGAGAACAGGACTCAGGTGGATGGGGCTTATGGGCATCTCATGAATGAGAACGGAGTTGGGTTGCTTCTGGAGGAGGATGCTTCCCAGTTCATAGTGTTGGAGGCGAAGCTTTTCAGCTCGTTATCGGCTGGGGTCAGCAGGTCTCCTGAATATGATCAGGTGGCTAGGACTGTTGCGTGTATGGCGAAGACCATTGAGGCTTCTTCACTGTCTGTTAGCGGCGTCAAGGACTTGGGTTTCTACGTGGTTGCGCCTCTTGACCAGATATTGAAGGGTGTTTTCTCTGATTACATGAAGAGCCTGAACATCATAGGAAAGGTCGAGGCACGCATTGAGCAGTATACGGATGACTCTGATGTCTATGAGGAGCTGCTGGTGTGGAAGAAGAAGTATTTTGAGCCTGTTTTGAACAGGATTCAGCTGCGCAGTATCTCATGGGAGGAGACCATTGAGCGGCTGACGCTGATTTCCCCAGAGAAGGCGGCTATACGGGAGTTTTACGCCAAGTGCTTGGAGTATAACAGGTGAGGGTTACTTTTTCTTGATGATGGCTACCCTGCCCTCTGATGGGGCGTAGAATGTATCCACGATGTAGGTGTCTCGTGGTATGTTGTCAACCATCTTGCCTACCCCTGAGAAGCCTACGTTGTGCACGAATACCCCGGTGTCCTTGTGCATGAGTTTTGATGATGCAGACCAGTCACTCCACGCCTCATTGTAGGATTTGCCGCCGTCGATGAAGATTAGGTCCATCTTTGGCAGTTTTTTGGCTGCCTCTGGGACTGTGTTCATGGTGTCGCCTTGGTAGATCTTGTATTTGCAGCCCAGTCGAGCTAGTTTTTGTGCGATTTTCTCCTTGTTATAGTTGTGGAAGAAGTCGAATCCATAGTATTCTATTTCTTCTGGTGGGTGGTTTTTGGATGCTGTCTTGATCATGGATTCGGCATTTTCCGCGTTGTAGACGCCTATCTCCATGATTCGTCTGCACTTGTATTGGGCGATGTACTCGTTGAGGAAAATGTGGGAGCCATACCAAGACATTGTATATTCAATGGATTTGGTCAAATAAAATACTGATATATTAGGGGATGACAATGCTCTGGACCTTGAGAGCCTTATCGATCTCCTCTTCCGTGTTGAAGAAATGGGGGGACACCCTAATACCGCCGACTCCACCCGAATACCTGTGTGCTACATTAATACCGTTCTTCTTCAAGGCATCATAACTCTTGACATTGTCATCATACCTCGCAAGAGAATAGGTAACTATACCAGCGCGCCTCTCATGGTCCACAGGTGTGTTTATTTTAACTCCTAGGTCCTTGAGCCCTTCAATTAGGTACTCGCTGAGTGAGAGGACTCTTTTCATGATGTTTTTTATCCCAAGGTCATTGAAGTATCGAAGACTTGCATTAAGCCCACACTGGGCGTCCTCAGCGACACAGCCGGGGTCGAATTTCTCCGCGGTCTTAACCAATTCTCCATCCCATGACTCTATGTTGTCATGAAGGGTTTTATCCCATGGAGCGTCGGTCCACTTGAAGCCCTCGTATACTCGCCAGTAGAATCTGTACTCGGGCTTGTAAAGCTCGACAAGTTCAGGTTTTATATACAGTACGGCTGCTCTAGCTGGACTGCAGAGCCATTTTTCGCCTCCGAATACTAGAAAGTCCACGTCATCATACTTCACATTAACATTTATGGCTCCAACGGCTTGGAATGCGTCATCCAATACAAGTGCCCCGTGGCCGTGGGCGATCTCAGATATCGTTTTTACATTGTGACGCTGTCCGCTGGTCCATTCAACTCGGTTCAGGCAGACGATCTTGGTGTTATCATCTATGGCTTTCTCGAAGTCAGCTACCTCTATGACTCCGTCTTTGTTGTGGATGCGCTTTATCTCTGCTTTTTTCTCCATCCATGGGAAGACGGATGATGGGTAGGAGAGGTCTGTTAGAACGATGTTCTCTCCCTTCTCAGGTTTCACCAGTCCTGAGACTATGTTTACTCCTTGTGACGCTCGATGGATGAGGGCTATGTC